>JALUJC010000039.1 GCA_027053375.1 Caldifarciminota bacterium | reverse complement strand
GTACAACCCAATTTGACAGTTTCACGCACGGTGTATATACTATGCGCCGCTTCAGGGGCCCGTAGCTCAGACGGTTAGAGCGCGCGCCTGATAAGCGCGAGGTCGGTGGTTCGATTCCACCCGGGCCCACCAATCTGCCATGCCTTCTGTCTCTGAACTGGACCTCTATCTCCTTTCCCGCGAAATTCGCGAACATCTCCTGCATGAAACCGTACGTCGTGTGGCGCGAACCCGTCCCCAGGGCCTCTGGGTGGAAATGCGCTCGGGAAAGGGACTCTGGATCTCGCTGGATCCTGCCCATCTGATGGCTGTTGTGGTGTTGGACTGCCCGGCTCTGGAAGAAAGTCCCGACGTCTATTTTACCCGTTTTCTGGAAAAGAAACGCCTGCGGAGAGTGCACGTACCGCCCGGAGATCGTCTGCTGTTCCTTCATTTTGGAGATCGCGGGGTGGTGGTGGAGCTGATCGGGGGGCAGCGCAACGTGTATGCCCTGGATGAACAAATCCGCGTCCGGCACTCTCTGTTCACCAGTCGACTTCCCATGGGACAACCCTACACAAGCCCCCCGCACGCTCCCGGTATCCGTGCGTGGCTGCTGGGTGATGCACCCCCACCCACCTGGCTGTCCCGAAAAGCCCCCTATCTGACGCGGGTGGAGAAACCACGAACCTACGTGGCACGCGTCCTGCAGCGCCCCGAACCTGTGGTCATCTTCCCGACGCAGGGACCGCCCTTCCCCGCACCTGCACCCCTTCCGCTCGAACCCGGTGAACGTCTCGAACATCGCGCGACCCTGAGTGAAGCCTTCCTGGAGGCCTGGCGCCACACCCTTCCTCCAGTCAGGACCGTACCCTCCGTCCCTCCGGATCCGGCGCAGCGGATGCAGGATGAGCTGCAACGGCTGGAACAGAGAATCCCGGCGCTGGAGAAGCTCGCCCGCAGGTTGATGGAGCTCCCCATTCCCACATCCACCCTGACGGTCCAGGAAGGAGAAGAAACTCTCACCCTTTCTCCGGGGGAAGATCCACGTGCCGTGGCATCCTCCCTGTATGCAGAAATCCACCGGCTACGTCGGGGGATGGAGACCCTTCGTCAGCGTCTTCAACACCCCGGGATCCCACAAAAAGAAAACGCTGCGAGGGAATCCCCATCGCCTTCACACCGCCCCTACCGATTGTATCGTGCTCCGTCCGGGGCGCACATACTGGTGGGGACCTCAGCGAGAAGCAACCATCAGGTCACCTTTCATCTGGCCCGGCGGGGAGACTGGTTTCTCCATATCAAAGATCGACCTGGTCCACACGTGATCCTTCGGGTTCATGGAGAGACCCCTTCCGAAGAGGATCTCCGATACGCAGCCCGGCTGGCACTCCTTCACAGCCGCATCACACCGGGAGATGTGGCTGAGGTCTGGATGACCCCCCGGAGGTACGTCCGCAGCGTACCCGGAGACCCCGGGAAAGTGAGATTTCAGCGGGTTCAGACCCTTCGACTCACCCTTCCTCCGGATTTTCACCCTGAAGAGCTTCCCTGAACCCACGCCACCAGATCATCCCAGCGATGTTCCAGACACTTCTGTGCGGTATGCGGAGCATCCGGCATCCACCACACACAAAGCCGCCTTCGCGGGATCCGGTGCGTGACCGCCCATCCCAGGGCCGGAGGAAGGATCTTATCCCTGCCAGCCAGCACAACCAGCAGGCGTTCGGGCCAGATCCCGGTTCGGGGTGGAACCTGCGGAAGCCCACCCAGGCGACGGCGAACCTGCCAGCGGGTCCAGAGAGGAAGCATGCGGGCATACACACCACTTACGCGTCCGGGAGAAAGAAGAATCCACCACCGGGCAGGGACCCTGAGCCAGCCCTCCACCAGAAGCACCGCACCATAACTGATGGCAAAAACCCCAGCCCAGTTCTGTCCTGTAAAATACTTTGAGAGTCGCCCAAGAAACCCTGCGTCGGGACGCCGTTTTCGAAAACGTCCCACACCGGGAAGATCCACGGCCACCGTACGGAATCCCGCAGACGCCCAGCGAATTCCCCAGCGCGCCGCCATCACCCACCGATCCTCACCCAGACCAGGCAACAACAGCAACCCGGGCCCCTTCCCCAGCATCACAAATGGGAAAGGCGTATCACCGGCCCGCAGAGGGTGTCCCCGATAGGGGAGCTTTCTTCCTGCCGCCCAGCGGATAGGGGCGCGGGAAAGAAACGCACGCATGTAGATCCGTCCTCAGAACAGTTCGGACATCACAGGAGGGTGGGTTTTCCGCGTTCCGCGCGGATCTGTGGATCCTCCTCCAGCGCATACAGTGTAAAACGACCTTCCCCGTCCGTGCGTACCCACCCGGGTTGTCCCTCCACCCACACCCGTACACCCGAAAGGGGTGTGTCCCCCTCCATGACCACACCATGCAGCACCCTCCGCAGGCGGGCACCCCGGGAAAGTGCCAGTGCGGTAAACAGCCGATAGGCCTTCTCCAGGTCCCAGTGCGGGATACGGAACCAGATCCGACGACCATCATACTGAATCAAGCGAAAGAAAGAGCGGTCCCCAACCTCCAGCGACCAGCCCAGACGATTCAATCGCCGGGCCAGTTCCTCCGCCCATGCACGGCTGATGTCCGAACGGGGGTAGACCCCCATCAGCGCCTCGTCCCCCTGGTCAAGCACCAGGGTGCCGTCCGGTTGCCAGCGAATCTGACGAAGCACGCGGTCTGGAGAGGCAGGGGTATAGGCCCGTTCATCAGGAATCATCCGAACTTCGGCACCCGCATCCCTGAGCCAGACACACAGCAGACGCGCCGCCGGAAGAAAGGCAGGAGGAAGGACCTCCAGCCACAACCTCCACCCATGAAACACCCCCTCAAGCACAGGCTGGAGGCTCAGCGTCTGCACCCGGGAAAGGTCCTCCAGAGGGAGGACCAGCTCTGCAGGGCGATACCCATTCACACGAAGCTGGAGCTTTACCCCATCCTCTCTGGGCTGAACCGGAAGAAAGAACCATCCGCCCACCACACTGCGCGTACTGGAACGTCCGGAACGGATCCATCCCTTCTCAATGGGGTCCCCGGTCTGTGCATCCAGAAGACGCCCCACCACATGTTTGCCACGCTCCCGCCGCTCCAGTCGCACCATCCCTTCAAATTCTTCTTCCACATCCTTGACCTGAAAAACCACCTCCGCCCGATCCCGCTCCAGCTGGATCACAGCCTGCGCGGTCCCATCTTCCCGGAGCGTGGCATCTGCCTGAAGGATCTGACCTCCACGGAGTTTAAGCTGAATCGACTTCCCGCCACTCACCGGCGCACCGCGATGGTCTCTGAAAAACAACTCCAGCAAACTCGGAAGTCCCCGGTGCAGGGGATAGGCCAGCGCCTGAAAGGAATTCACCGGGCGCTCCACCCGAAAGCGTGTCTGAAAGGGAAGTGCGGGGTATCCCTCCGGCGTGAACCCCCGAATCACAAGCGCGTGCTCACCGGCAGGAAGATCCTCCGGAATGGCGAACACCGCGGTTTTTCCCTCCACATTCAAAAGGGGCAACCCGTGATCTCCCCAGCGAGCACGAAGGGACGCCGGGGCCATCGGGCCCTGGAAATCCACAAACAGCAGATCCGGTGAACGTTCCGTGCGTCGGACGCCTCGAATGCGGGGGATGCCCCGGGGATAGCATTCCAGAAAGCGCAGAACCCCCCGATACAACAACTCGGCCTCCAGTTCCAGATTCCGCCGTGAACGCAGAAAGGTCTCACCCTCCGGATCAGAAAGATAGGCGGCTTCCGTGAGGGCACCCACCAGCGATTCACTGCGAAGCACACGGTAGGTGGAGGGCCAGGGATCCGGCACCGGGGGGAAGGGCCAGGAGGCATCCACCCGGAAGGTGTCCAGCAGCAGTTGTCCCAGAACCCACGCGGGACCATCCGCCA
This sequence comes from Caldifarciminota bacterium, assembly GCA_027053375.1. Taxonomy (GTDB): domain Bacteria; phylum Hydrothermota; class Hydrothermia; order S141-80; family S141-80; genus JALUJC01. Next base: position 1,693 of record JALUJC010000039.1, on the reverse strand, counting down.
CCGGCGGGAGATAGACTTCCATCTGATTCACCGGAGGCCGCCCCTGGGCGGTGGCGTTGTGGTGGATGCTCAAAAAAAGATCCACTTCACGTGCACGCCGGGCTCGTTCATCCAGGGGGAGAAACCGATCATCTTCCCGGGTATAGCGGACCTCAAGGCCAGCATGTGCGAGGCGCCGTCCCAGAGCCAGCACCACCTGCAGATTTACGTCCTTTTCCTTCAGCCCGGTGGGCCCTACGGCACCAAGGTCATGCTCGCCATGCCCTGCATCCAGCAGGATTCGCATCACTCAGATCTTGACTTCCACATAGATCCGTTTGCGTGCGTTCTCCACAAACCGATCCACCGCCTGTTGCAGTTTCCGCTGGATCAGCAACTGCTGCAGCTGCGGCTGGACCTCCTCAAAGGTTGCCATTTCCCCGCCACGGCGATCGGTGAGCCGAAAAATCCAGAAAGCCCCCTGATAAAACACCGGCTCCGACACATCCCCGGGTTTAAGATCCTGAATCACCTTGCGTACAGGTTCCGGGAGGGCCTCCAGCACCTTCCACCCCGCGTCTCCGCCCAGATCCCGGGTCGCCCGATCGTCCGAAAAGGTGGACGCCAGGGTGGCAAAATCTTCCCCTTTCTTAATCCGGGAATAGACCTGCTGGGCCCGCTTGCGTGCCTTCAGCGTGTCCTGCACGGTTTGTGAAGCACGGACCAGTAGATAGCGGAGCGCCAGACGATCCTCCTTCCGGTCCGCCACCTGGAAAATTCCATACCCGAGAGGCAGGGGGAGAGGGTCGGAAATCTCACCAATCTTGAGACTGAGCAGAACGTTTGCCAGACTGTCGGGGATCAGTGTGGGGAGTTCCTGCTTGCTCACCCATCCCAGAAATCCTCCCTGCTGCGCCGTGGGGCGGTCGTCCGAATACTGCTGCACCGCCTGATCAAAGGTCAGACGACCCGACCTGATCTGGGCCGCAATGGCGGATGCCTTTTTCTTTGCCTGCGCAAGCGCTTCCTTTGTGGGTTTGATCAGCACCACAATCTGGGAAAGCCGGACTTCTACGGGTTTTTTCAGGGAATCCTTAACCTGCTCATAGAAGTTGCGCAGTTCCTCCGGCGTCACCACAAACTGGGCACCGAACTTTCTCTGCACGAACTTCTGAACATACAGGTCTTCACGGACCTTTTCCCTGTACTGGCGCTTCAGCGATTCCCGGGTCTCTCCCTGTTCCTTCAGCGCCTTTTCAAAATTCTCCTTCCCCATCTGGTTCTCAAAAGCTTTGAGTTGCTGATCCAGGGCCTCTTCCACCGCTGCATCGGTCACCTGCAGGGTGGTGTCCTTCTTGGCTTCCAGATACAGAATTTTCCGTTTGATCAGTTCATCCAGCACATGGCGGCGCAGGCTGTCAAGCATTTTCTGTGACTGGATGGCCTGCGGCGGCACCATCAGCGCCAGGGCTTCATCCACTTCAGAAAGCAAAATGGTTTCTCCATCCACCACTGCCGCAACCCGGTCCCGAAAAGTCGGCGCAGCGTTCTGCGCAAGCAACAGGACGGGCAGAAGCAGGGGAAGCAGGCTTCGCATCATACCGCTCATCCTCCTGTCCACACCAGGGTATCCAGGTGATAGGTTTTTTCAAAGGCGTGAATCAGAGAATCCACGCGTTTTGTTCGTTTTCGCTCCTCAAGAAAACCCCGGAGG
>JALUJC010000038.1 GCA_027053375.1 Caldifarciminota bacterium | reverse complement strand
TTTACGGGGTGCTTGAAGCCTACTATCGGGACCGAAAAGGGTTCTGGTATGTCTTCAGCCTGCTTCTGATTGCATCGGTCGGCATGCTTTTCCTTCTGAACCTTAAGGACTCTCCCACCCAGCCTGTAAATCCGCTTAATGCACGCCTGGGGAAAACAGAGGTGCGGGACCGGGACTACTTCTATGCCTATTTCTACAGTTTCCTCGGTCTCTTTATGGCGCTGGGGTTTGCCGGACTGCTTCGTCTCGGCCTGGAGACACTCAAACGCTCTCGAACGCTGGTATACATTCTGGGGTATCCCCTCATGGGGGTGTTGCTCTTTGCACACATCGCCCTGACCTATCCACGGGTGAACCGAAATCACAATTTTATTGCAGAAGACTATGCCCACAACCTGATGATGTCGGTAACCACCGACGAACCCGCTGTGCTCTTCACCAATGGAGACAACGACACCTTCCCGCTGTGGTTCCTCCAGGAAGCCCTCGGGTTCCGGAAAAACATCCTGATCGCCAATCTTTCTCTGCTGAATACCAACTGGTACTGCCGCCAGCTGAAAGCATGGGGAGCACCCATTTCCTTCACGGATCAGGAGCTGGATTCCCTTCCACCCGCCATGATGCTGGGACGCAACATCGTGATGCTTCGTGACCTGGTGATCCGTGACATGATTGCAACGAGCACCGGATATCGGGACAGCCTGAAACCCGAGGACTTCGTGCCCATCCGGAATGTCCCGGTACCCCGGATCTATCTCGCGCCTCCAGATTCTTTCCGGAAAGCGGTGGTGGAGGGACGAACCCTGCGTTTTCCACTCTTTTTCTCCATCACCACCTCCCCGGAAGCCTACCGCGGGCTTCAGGACTTCTTTATCATGGAAGGCATGGTCTTTCGCCTGACCACCGAGAAACAGGAAGAGGTGATGTCCCCTCCGTACCGTCTGGAAGCGGTGAATGCTCCCCGAACCCACTTCTTCCTGCATGGCAACATGGATCCAGAGACCTATCTTGAGAAATATGGAGAAGAGAGCCTTCCTCCGGATTCGGCGATGTGGCGTTATCGCGGTGTGTTCAATAAATCCGTACACAAAGACGATACCCATATGAAACTCGTGGCCAACTACGCCAACGTGGCCATCCGTCTGGCCTTTTACCATGCAGCACGGAAGGAGTACACAGACGCGCTGCCCATGCTGGAACTGGCACGAAAGTTTTACAGTGAAACCAGCGATTCCCTTCCCGCACGATACCTCCAGCAAATTGCGGTCATGGATCGCGAAATTGGGCGCATGGCGCTGGAAGCCGGGAACTACGACAAAGCTCGCGAGGCTCTGGAACGGGCGCTTACCCAGACCAACTCACCGGACCTGTATTTCTTCCTGGGTGAGGCCTATCTCGGGGCGGGAGACAGCGCACGCGCACTGTCCTACTATGAGGAAGCCTACCGGGCGATTCCCGGAGAGTTTGCCGTCGTGAAACGTCTTGCCACACTTTATGCGGCGCGTGGTGAAACTGCACGTGCCCGAACCACCCTTCAGAACTGGCTGAAACAGCCCCGCCACTCTCCACTCTTTGAAGAGGAAGCCAAAAAACTTCTTAAAGAATTTTCGGAGGGGGAGGGATGAGCCTTGGTTCTTGACCCTGAAAAAAGGGAAATCCGGCTCAAGGTGGTCTACTACGGTCCCGTGGTAAGCGGGAAAACCACCAATGTGGTCTTCATTTCCCAGCATTACCCGGGCCCCAAAGGAATTCTTGCCCGTTCGGAAGGTCTCCGGGGAATGACCGTGGTGTTTGACCTGCTTCCCATTGAGGTGCCACTGATCAAGGGGTACAGGGCCCGGGTCTTTCTCTACACCGTTCCCGGTCAGTACTTTTTCAAACCCATCCGCCGGATCGTGCTGCGAGGAACCGACGGTGTGGTGTTCGTGGCGGACTCCCAGGCGGGGCGAATGGAAGACAACAAGCGATACCTTCTGGAACTCTTTGAAGGATTGAAAAGCTTCGGCCGAATTCGAACCCCGATTGTGATGCAATACAACAAACAGGATCTTCCCGAAGCGCTCCCACCCAAGGAGATTGACCAGATCCTTAACCCCTACCGATTCCCCACGGTTCCTGCCGTGGCGATCCGGGGACGGGGGGTGTTCCGGACCCTGGAGCTGATCCTCAAAGCCATCGTCCGGGTTCAGATCATCCCTGCCGTACGAAAAGCAGGGCGGGCAAAAACTTCCTGATCACCCCTGTCCGGCCATCTTTTCCAGGAGCCGGATCCGCGTTTCCAGCGGCGGGTGCGTGCTCCAGAGATTGGACCAGAGGCTGTCCTTCTCGTTAATTCGACTCTTCCTCGGATCCAGGATAAACAGATGGGCCGTGGACTGGCTCACATGCTGCATGGGCGGTGCACCGGCAATCTTCCGGAGTGCGCGTGCCAGCGCCAGCGGGTTCCGGGTCAACTCCGCTGCCCCCGCATCGGCAAGATATTCCCTTGCACGGGACACCGCCAGCGCCATTAATCGCGCCACCACCGGTGCAAGAAGAATCAGGAGAATGGCGATAAGCACGAACAGACCTCCCCCTCCACCACCCCCTTCACGCCTGTCCGAGGACCGCCTCCGGGAGCGTCCCCCACCATACCAGAGGTAGCGACGGGCAAGATCCGCAAGCACCACAATGGCGCCTGCCAGGGCGGTCACCATGGTCATGGTCAGGATGTCCCGGTGCCGGATGTGGGACATCTCATGCGCCATCACCGCCTGAAGTTCCTCACGGTTCATCAGATCCAGCAGGCCACGCGTGGCTGCAACAGAGGCGTGGGCGGGATCCCGTCCCGTGGCAAACGCATTGGGTGATGGGTCATCAATCACATAGACTTTCGGCATGGGTAACCCCGCCGCAATGGCCATTTCCTGCACCACATGGATCAACTGTCGCTCTTTAGGATCTTCGGGGCGAGCGGGGCGGGCATGGGCGGCTTTGAGCGCCATTCGGTCTCCATAGAAATACCCTGCAAAACTCTGGATTCCTGCAACAAGCAGGGCAAATACCGTCAGTGTATAGGAACTCCCGCCCAGGAATGCCCGATCCAGGCTGTATCCCAGAAGCCCGAGAATCGCCACAAACACAAGAATCAGCAGAAATGTTCGGCGCTTGTTGCGTTCCTGAAGTTCATAAAAGTTTACGCTCAGTGCCTCCATGGTCCTCCTCAGCCTGTTCCATGGCACGCGCGAAGGCTTCCTCCACCGCACCAGCCAGTGCAAATTCCGGCATACGGGTGTAGCCCAGGATACCGGCGACCATATTCACACCGGGTACATTGAGACGTCGGTGATAGGCCTCCACAGCTTCCTGGTAGCGTATTTCCGTTTCATTAAGGAGATGCAGCAATCCTTCCCATCGCTGGACCCAGAGGAGTGTTTCTCCATCCTGCTTTTGTGCATGGGACAGGTCTTCCATCAACCGCTCCAGCACCACCTCAAGAAAAGCGGCTTCTTGATAGCGCAGTTCCGGTTTATGCAGCCGGCGGAGCTGTCCAAGGCTCTCCTTCAGGCGCTGGAGCAACGCCGGATCATGCGGACGGGAAGGGATCCATTCCACAACTTCTTCTGCGAAAGAAATCAGGCGATCCAGCTGGGCTTCCAGGGCTTCCCGACGCTCTTCCGCAAGACGTCGCATACTCCCCACCACGCGGTCCACCACCTGGATCACAAAAACCACCGCCAGTCCAATCCCGACCCAGCCCTGCCAACCCATGGTTTAATCTGAAAGATCCAGGCGCACCTCCGGGCGCCCACGATCTTCTGGAAAACTCAGGAATTCTTCCGGAGAAAAACCGAACATGGAGGCCAGCATGTTGGTGGGAAAAGTTTGCAGTGCCGTGTTGTAGCGCATCACGGCATCGTTGTAGAACTGTCGGGCGAAGGCAATCTTGTTCTCCGTGTGGACCAGTTCTTCCTGAAGCTGAAGGAAGTTCTCACTGGCTTTGAGTTCCGGATAACGTTCCACCACCGCCAGGATCTGCCCAAGAAGGGCGGAGATCTGCCCCTCCTTCTCGCCACGTTCGGCCAATGACCGGGCTTCGAGCGCCTCAGCACGCAACCGGGTAATGTTCTCCAGCAACGCGCGCTCGTGCTTCATGTAGCCTTTGACCGTTTCCACAAGGTTGGGAATCAGGTCATGCCGCCGTTTCAGCTGGACGTCAATCTGTGACCAGGCGTTCTTCACACGCTGACGAAGCCGAACAAGACGGTTATAGAGGTACACAACATACACCACCAGCGCCACCAGCAATATGAAAAACCACCGAACCATCTCCATACCGTAAGGATACGCACCGGACCGGGAATGTTCAACAGTTCCTGTACAACCCGGAACAGCCCCCTGACAGATCCATGAATCGTTGACGGATCTCCCCCGACCCCCTATAATTCGCGTATTCCACTGGTGGGGAGGTATTCACCGATTCAATGACGTCCTGGATTCTTGCGCTGGACGGCCCTGCGGGGGCAGGAAAAAGTACAACCGCCAAACATCTGGCCCTTCGGCTGGGTGGGCTGGCTGTGGACACGGGGGCCCTGTATCGGGCCGTCACCCTTGCGGCGCTTCGCATGAACCTACCCATCACCTGCAACGAAGCCCTTTCCCGGCTCGCGCGCTCCCTTCAACTTCGCCAGACGATGACAGCAGAAGGGGATGTGCGTACCCTGATGAACGGAGAAGACGTGAGTGAAGCCATACGATCCCCGGAAGTGGATCGCTGGGTCTCGCAGGTATCCGCCTGCCCGGGTGTCCGCCGTGCCATGGTGGAACTCCAGCGTTCCCTTGCCCGTCAGGGCGTCCCCGTGGTGATTCTTGAGGGGCGGGATATTGGAACCGTGGTGTTTCCAGACGCTCAGCTCAAGGTCTTCCTTACGGCACTGCCCGCAGAAAGAGCGCGCCGCAGACTGCAGGACCTGCAGAAACGTGGGATCCAGGCCACCCTCACGGATGTGCTGGAAGAACTGCGACGCAGAGACCTTCTGGACTCCAGCCGGGAAGACAGTCCCCTCACCGTGCCCCACGATGCGGTGGTCCTGGACACCACCGACCTTACCCTGGACGAACAGGTGGACGGGATTCTTTTGCTGATGAAAGAACGGGGGTGGAAGGGATGAGAGGGTGGTGGAAAGCTCTGTGGATCCTGCTGTACCCCCTCACCCGATGGATTCTGGGGTTGCGCGTTCGCGGAGCGGACCATGTTCCCGGGGAGGGCAGCGTGGTCCTTGCGCCCAATCACCGGTCCTACTGGGATCCACCCCTGGTGGGGGTGGCTGCCCCGAGAGAGGTCTTTTTCCTCGCCAAACAGGAACTCTTTTCCGGTTCTTCTCTCCCTGCGCGTGCTTTCGCGCGGTTGATCACATGGCTCCATGCCATTCCGCTGCGGCGAACCGCGGGAGGCCACCGCGCGTTGCGGGAGGCACTTCGCCTGCTCCGTCAGGGACGGGTCATCGTGATTTTCCCGGAGGGGACACGCAACAAAACCCGCTATCCTCTGCTTCCTTTCCGTAGGGGTGTGGTTTTCCTCGCTTACCGTGCGGGAGTTCCTGTGGTCCCCACCTGGATCAAAAACGCCCGCCAGCCTGTAT
>JALUJC010000037.1 GCA_027053375.1 Caldifarciminota bacterium | reverse complement strand
AAGTGAAAAGGAAGGGTCCAGAAGAACACCGTACACCTCCAGCCAGGTGGCATCCCGGTCTTCAAGAAGGCGAAGCAGCTGGTGCAGGGACTGAAACGCCGGATAGTGACGCAGAATCCGTCCCCCGAGCCGGCGGAAAGGAATGCCTGCAGCGTTCAAGCCGTTCTCCACCGTGGGGTAATCTTTCCCAAACTCCACCAGACCCACCAGAACCCGGTGGGGTCGCTCGGGAGGGTGGGCATGGAGTTCATGGACCAGGGCAGCCACTTCTTCCCGATCATCCATAAAGCGGAAGATCCGGATCCTGGGGGGCTTCTCCGCATCGGGGGTATGGACAGAGATCTTCGTTGGGAAAGCTTCCCGAAGGGTCTGGAGAAAGGTACGCACCACGGGAGACTGCATTCCTTCGAAACCAAAGATCTCCAGCCGCTCAAAGGGAAGCGTGATCGCCCCTTCTCTCAGACGCCGAAATAAAAAAAAAAACAGTTCTGGAAGATCCACCCACCCGGAATCCTTCAGAAGGTTCTGGACCTCATCGTACAGCCGCAGCACCTCCTGCAGCCGAGCTTCCAGCAGATCGTCTCCCGAGGCATGCTGGCGTGCCCGCTCTCGCACCTCCCGGGGGATTTCCCGGGGATAGACCTCTCGTAACCGGGCAACCAGATCGGCCCATTCCTGAACTTCGGCTGGGGAAGCATCCCCGGGAAGGAGCTTCCGGATCAGGAGAGAAAAGGCCGTGCGCTCCAGCACGAGGGGCTCTTCATCCACCAGGAGGGTCCGTGCAAGGGAAGGGGGGGTATGCCACTGCCAGGGTTCCCGCACCTCACCAGGCGCCAGCTGGGTCTCATAGGTGAGCAAACGGTCCACCTGCGTGGCACCGACCGAAGGGAAAAGGAAGGCAATTCTGGCGGGTTCAGGGGTGCGCACAGTTGCGTTCAAGAAACGCCACTTCCCCCTCCCAGCGGGGAATCCGGATCACCTGATAGGGTTGACTGAACGCGGGCAGGGTGATGGCACCAGGGGCGGGTTCACAGCGTTCCACTTCCACGTACAGCACGTGGTTCTGTTCAAATACCCGCGTGACGCGGATGCTGCGGTTCATCACCGGACCCTGCCCGGAAGCCACAAGGACAAGGGTATACTGCTGAAAATCCAGAGGGGGCGCCTCTTTTCTGGGCAGGGTACGCTGCTGAAGGGTATCAAAAACAGCCTTCCATGTGGCCTGATCCTGAATGACCTGATAGGTTTTTTCCGTGAAGCCGGAGGTTTTTCCCTCCGCCACCACCTCAAACGGAACGGTCCGGGGTGCAGGATTCATCATCTGGATCATCCACCAGAGCCACCATCCCATAAAAAGAGTATACAGACTTTCTCAAAAATTGTCCAGAAGGGTTTGACAGTCCCCGCCCACCCCCCTACACTATAGACTAACGGTCTAACCTGGAGTTTACTGATGCCCACGGCAAGATTTGCCAGCCTGGATCCTGCGAAACGCCAGCGTCTTTTTGAGGTCGCGCTGGAAACATTTGCGCAACATGGCTATCATCGTGCTTCCATGAACCGCATCCTGG
>JALUJC010000036.1 GCA_027053375.1 Caldifarciminota bacterium | reverse complement strand
TTTCAGGACTATGACCGTGCGCTGGTGATCGGGGATACCACGTTTGGTAAGGGTTCCGTTCAGCGGATTTATGAACTCCAGCAGGGCTATGCCCTGAAGCTTACGGTTGCCAAATACTACACCCCCAGCGGGCGCTCCATTCACAGGGACTTTCGCAAAGGCGATCGCGATCAGGGAGGTGCCGATTCCCTGACCTATCGGACCCGTGTGCTGGACCGTCCGGTGTATGGAGGTGGAGGTGTTGCGCCCGATGTGGAACTGGTTCCTCCCAGACTCCCTGCCTTTCTCGGACAGGCGTTTGCCCGGGGGGCATTTTTTGACTTTGCTGTGGACTATCAGCGCACGCATTCCCGGCCAGCGCGTCCGGAGGATATCCAGGTCTCTGCTTCCCTGCTGCGCAAATTCCGGACCTACCTTCGTAAGGATAAGGACGTGGACGTGAATGACTGTGATTGGGATGCAGCAAAGGGCTGGATCCGCCGATATCTTCGTCAGGAGATTGCAGAGAAATACTTCGGCATTCAGGGCCGGTATCGTGTGATGCTGGAGGAGGACCCTGTGGTGCAGCGCGCATTGAAGGAAATTGAGAAGGCTCCGACCACGTCTGCGCTTCGTAAACGTTTGCTTTCGCTGGCACGTAAACCGTGACACCTCACCTGGAGCTCCTCTCCTGGGAGGAGGCGCAACCCCACTGGGATGGCTGGAAAGCCGCGCTTGAGGCCCCCGATCATTATGCACTGCAGCCCTGGTGGTTTGATTTTTTCCATCGTCTGTCGGACCGAATGGAGGTGCGGGTCCTGCGGCTGGAACAGGACGGGAGGTTTCTGGGCGCACTTCCTTATGTGGAGATCCGTCGACGTGGGGGGATCCGTGAGCACCATGCTTTTCCCTGGGGGGCCCCCGGAGGGGTGTACCTGGTGCCCTGGGTATCCCCGGAGTTGAGGAGGCAGGTGTGGGAGCGTACCCTCCGTCCCAGGTTTTTGCGGGCGTGGCATGTGTCGCTGTGGGATGTGCAGGGAACCCTGTCCCCGCGCTGGAAGGGAAGCATGGCCATCCGCGAAACCGTTCGTTACCGTGTGGCCCCCACCCTGATCACCCGGGAGCAGCTTTCAAGGGGAATCCGAAGAACCCTGGATTCGCTGGATCGGCTTGAAATCCAGGTCCGTTCCCTGAATCATGAAGAACTGGACCATGCCGTGGCACTCCATCTTCTGGACAGTGCAGCCAGAAAACGGCCCGCGTTGCCGGCAAGATTTTTCAAGACCTTCTGGGAGACCCTTCCGGCCGCCCATCGCCTGGTGATGGGGATATGGGAGCATGAGGAGCTGCGCGCTGTTCTCTGGGGTGTGGGAACGCCGCGGGAGGGATTGTTCTGGTGGTATGCGGTTCATCCTGACCATCGCCGCCGTGGATTCTATCATCTGCTGATCTTTCATGCACTTCAGGAAGCCCGATCCCGGAACTGGGCCTGGGTGGATCTGGGAACCCATCCACGGGGGAGCGGGCTGGACGCGCTGAAGGAGCGGTTTGGCGCAGAACGTATGGTGTTTTATGTCTATCATTATCCTCGCTGGAT
>JALUJC010000035.1 GCA_027053375.1 Caldifarciminota bacterium | reverse complement strand
CACCGGCACCGCCCCCCGAGAATCACGGTCTTTCCCTGTTTGCGGAAATAGTCGGCGTACCGGTAAGCGCGGGGGGCGGTGCCGGTGATGGCGGTGATGGCCACGATATCGGCATCCAGATCCAGCGGAATCGCCGAAACCGTCTCGTCGTAGATCCGGATCTCCAGCGGGAGATCTTCCGGGACCAGCGCGGCCAGGGAGGGAAGGGTCATGGGGGCATAGTGAAGAGGGAGTTTGAAGCTCCCATTGTATCGGTGCATGGCGCCTGCAGGCGCGAGAAGTGCAAGCACCTTCTTCTGTCGTGAGATCAAACTCTCCATCCCGCCTCCACCATGAACATGGAAAGCATACAAGAGTCTACAAAGTCTTTCAACCGTGCCTGTACGCAAACCAACATATCCATGTGGAGTTCAGCTGCAGAGTCTTTCAACCGTGCCCAGCTTGCGGGCTCCTCCTTTCCCCTCTATCCTAAATACCGTGATCACCAGAAGCATGATTCCAATCCCGTACTGGCTCTGGTCCATGGGGCTGTATCCCTCCTACCGTCGCTTTATGGCCAGTCTTCCGCGCTGGCGTGAAATCCAGAGGGAAAAACTTGTTCGCTATATCCGGCGTCTGTCCCGAACCCGCTTCGGGCGGGATCACGGCATCACCCCCACCATGGATCCGGACACATTCCGGCAGAGAATCCCTCCGCAGGCCTATGAAACCCTTCTCCCCTACATCCAGGAAATTCAGCAGGGGAAACCGCACGTTCTCACACCCGGCACGATTCGCTGGCTTCATCCCACCGGAGGAAGCCTGGGGTTCCACTGGATTCCCTACACGCGGGCACTCATCCGGGAGTTTCAGGCCGCACTTTCTCCCTGGCTTTTCAACCTGTTCCGAACCTTTCCCGAAATCACCCGGGGCACCACGTACTGGGCCCTCACCCTTCCGGGGATCCCGACACGACGGCTGCCGTCAGGGGGATGGATGGGCTATCTCCCCGACACCGCGTATCTCGGGTGGCAGGCTTTCTTTTTCTCACGGCTTCAGGTCATTCCGCCATCGCTTCTCAGCATCAGGGATCCAGAAAGGTTCCGGTTTCAGACCGTCCTCCACCTCCTGGCGTCAGAACATCTCTCCTGGATGAGTTTCTGGAGTCCCCTCTGGATGAATGCCCTCCTCGATCTCCTGCAGGAGGCACCTGATCGATTGCTGGAGGCACTCTCCAGGCGATCGCCAGAACGGGCATCCCGGGTGGAGCGCGCCCTCGCCGCCCCCGAACCGGACCGATGGATCCGGCTGTGGCCGAGACTTCGGCTGATCTCCATGTGGGGGGACGGAGACGCCCGCTGGGCATGGAACCATCTCACATCCCGTTTCCCGCATGTACGTTTTCAAAGGAAGGGGCTGCTTGCCACTGAAGGGGTGGTGACCTTCCCTCTGGAACCTGTGGGACACGTACTGGCCTACACTTCCCATGTATATGAATTTATCGACGTCGGGACGGGAGATGTCCTCTGGCCCTGGGAGGTGGAGGAAGGGCGTATTTATCAGGTCATGCTCACGACTGGAAGCGGACTGGTTCGGTAT
>JALUJC010000034.1 GCA_027053375.1 Caldifarciminota bacterium | reverse complement strand
ATTTTTTCTTTTGTTCCTCGGTCCCGAAAAACACGATAGGGAGGGTGCCGATACCGGTATGGGCTCCCCAGGTCACGGCAAAAGAGCCTTCACCGGAAAGGTTCTCCGCAATCAGCATGGAACTGGCCTTGTCCAGACCCATCCCCTCGTATTCCTGCGGGACATCGGCGGACAGCAACCCCAGATCTCCGGCTTTCTTCATCAGGGAGCGCAGGAGCTCGTAGTCGTGGGTTTCCAGCCTGTCACGATGCGGAAAGACCTCTTTCTCCATGAATTCCCGCGCCATCTGAGCAATCATTTTCTGCTCGTCGTTGAAATCTTCCGGGGTAAAGACCCCCTCCAGAGGGGTGGATTCCAGAAGGAATCCGCCGCCACGCTTGTAAACGGGTTTGTCAGACATCTTCATCCTCCTCTTTTCCCGGTTCCAGAGGCTCCAGAAGGTCAAGAATATGCCGAAGGGCGGCACGCACGCTCTGCTGCCGGATGGCCTCACGGTCCCCCTCAAAACGATGCCGGAATGCCCGCGTCCGACCATGCAGGGAGAGGCCGATCCATACAAGTCCCACCGGCTTTTCCGGGGTCCCGCCGGTGGGGCCCGCAATGCCGGTGATGCCCACGCCCATATCGGCAACGAAACGCAGGCGAACACCCTCTGCCATCAGGATGGCCACCGGTTCGCTCACGGCACCAAAATGATTCAACAAAGCCTCGGGAACGTTCAGTACGTCCTGTTTGATTCGGTTGTGATAGGCAATCACGCCACCAAGAAAATAAGCGGAACTTCCCGGAACCCGGGTGATCGTTCCCCCCAGCAGGCCGCCGGTGCAGGATTCGGCCACCGCAAGGGTGTGGTTCATGTGTCGGAGAAGGCGCCCGACACGTACTTCCAGCGGTTCCCGCATGTTGGGATTGTACGGATGCTGCAGGGAACCATCAAACACCGTGGGGGCGGCCCTGTGACCGCCCCCACGGTGAAGACGGGGTTCCTTACTGAATGACCAGCTTTCGGTTCAGAAGAAGGGTGTGCGCTCGCTCCACGCGCAGGAGATAGACCCCGCGGGGCAGCGCATGGGTGGGCAGGATCACATGGCCATCCGACTGCGGGCGCACCACGCGCCGCACCACTTCCCGCCCGGCCACGTCCAGAAGGTGGATCACCAGGGGTTGCCGGGTGGTGGGAGCCAGCAGACGAATTCCCTCGTGCCGAAGAACCACCGGGGATATCAGATGCAGTCGCTGCCCCCTTTCCGGGAGCTGTTCTGCTGTGAGCAGCACATTCCCCTGATAGTTGGTCACCAGAGGAACATCTGCCCAGCGCAAGAAGCGGAAGGTAAGAGAGTCACTCTGGGCACCGGGAGTTTGCGATTCCAGAGGAAAGAGCGCCACCCACCGATTGGAGGGGGAGGTGGCCGCCAGCAGTACGCTGGAGCGAATGGCGTCGTACCGGTTGTTCTGGTACTGGAAACTCCAGGTCCACCCGGTGGATTTGATCTGGTCGTCATAGAATGCGGGCCAGCCGGAGTCTGCACCCGGACCTCCGCAGTAAAGCGTATAGGCAAGGTCACTGGTTTTGGGCGGGCCTCCGTCCACACCGCTCACCGAGAATTGATCGCCAATGGCTGCACAGCTGTGCACATCCTGGGTGACCTGCGTAAGCCCCAGGTAGGTGGCGGCAAAGGAAGAGGCCGGGAGTGTGCTGGCCGCACTTCCATAATCGGCATAGATGTAATCGTCACCAGAAAAGAACAGATCTCCCCCGTTTTGCAGGTACGACGCCAGGGCGGCGGTGTCGCCACCTCCCTGTGAGAAACCGCTCAGGTAATCCGCCCCCATCCACCAGAACACCACTTCCGGTGTTTTCAGGTCGGTAAGGGCATAGATGGCGTTTCCATAGGTTGGAGAGCCCATGAGGCCCACATACCAGGGCAGGGCATGCAGGTCGGGGTTTACATTGTTAAAATACCGGTCAACGGTGGTCTCATACCATTCGGGATGGTTCCGGAGGCCATACTGGGTTCCGTCAATGTTGATGGCCATGCCCGTGTAGTCATCGTAGACCAGCCAGACGGAGGGTGCGCCCACGGGGAGGAAGAAGTAGCCCAGGGTGTCGGGCCAGGTGGCACCCCCATCATAGGAAAAGGCGAGTTCAAACCAGAAGATGCGACGGTTGATGGACACCGTGTCGTCGATGTGAATCCGGAAATAGCCGTCTGCGGTTCCACCTGCAGGAATGGAATAGGTGGCCGTGCTGTAGGCAGGATCCACCGAAGCGCCCGAGGCTGCGGAGGCATAGAGCAGTTTGGCCTGGAAGGTGCCGCTTGCGCCGTAGTTTTTCAGGCGGATCCAGAACGAGAAATAGTCCAGATTGGGACTGCTGGGAAGGGGAGGCAGGGGAACCCAGAAGGTATCTGTTCCGCCGGTCCGCTGCCACACCACACCCCAGGGTGTGGACGTCCGTTCCGGAATAATGGAATCCAACACTGGATAGGGACGGTTGAGCTGACTGGCCGCCTGTGTGACTGCGGCCCAGGCATCCACCAGTCCATATCCGAACTGGTTGTCCCGACCTGCGGCTCCGATATCCTGCGCGGTCCGCTGGAGCAAGGTGCGGATGTCCGCGTTGGTCAGGGAGGGATTCACACTTTTCACCAGCGCGGCAATGGCGGCCACATGGGGGGTGGCCATGGAGGTGCCCGCATACCCGTAGAGCGCCAGGCTTTCCGGGTAGGTGGCGGACACGGTGCCCCACAGGGTGTAGGTTTCTTTAAAAGCGATGTTCCAGATCATGTCGTTCCAGCCATCTCCGTTGAGGTCCTCGCCATTACCGTTGTTATCGTCTCCCCCGGGTGCGGCCAGTTCCACTTCGGGACCATAGCTGGAATAGCTGGCCAGGTTTTTCCCGAAATCCACGGCCGATACGGCCATCGCCTCCGGATAGGCAGCGGGATAATCACAGTTGGATGAGGAACTGTTTCCACAGGCGGCGACGATAAGAACACCGTTGTTCCATGCGTACTGTACGGCATTTTGCAGGGTGGTGCTCCCAGGCCCGCCCAGCGACATGTTGATGATGTCGGCGCCCTGGTCGGTGGCCAGGATGATGCCGTCCGCCACGCCGGTCAGAGAACCTGAACCGTCATAATCCAGGACCTTGATGGGCATGATGGTGACTTCGGGTGCAATGCCCGTTACGCCGCCGGCCAGTTTCCCATTCTGACGGGTGTAGGCGTACTCGTGGCCCTGCTCAGCGATGATGGTGGCCACGTGGTTCCCGTGTGCAGCTTCTGCATCCGGAAAATCATCACCATGCACGATATCTGCACCTGGAACGATCAGCACGTGCTTGGGTCCCTCGATCATGGCCACGTAAGAACCGTTGACCGTACCCCCGTGCTGTTCACCTCCCGGGATGGCTGCGTTCCGGTAGGACAGGCCCGTATCCAGGATGGCCACCTTGACCGCGGGGGACCCTTTGGTAAGAAGCCAGGCTTTGTTGACACGGGTAAGGTCCGGTGCCCAGAGATTGTACTGGATGTCGAACAGGGCATCGGCCGGGGCATCTGCATCTTTGCGGTTGGCACTCCACAGTTCACGGAATTCTAATGCCTCATAAACATAGTTGGGTTCCGCATAGGTGATGCCGGGAAGAGAAGGCAGTTGCTGGACGGCGGATTCCACACTCAGGGAAGGTGGAAGTTTCAATCGGAGAAAATGAATGGTTTTGTTGTCTTCCAGTACTTTATAGCCCATCTGAGAGAGCTGGTACTGAAGTGCGGCCTTCTGTGCAGGACGATAACCCACCACCACCTCCCCTTTCACATACCGGGGGGTTCGGGAAGGTTTTCGCACAGGGAGCACGCGTTTTTTCACTTCTTCCACCTGGATACGGGGTGAGCGATAGACGGGAAGGGTTTTCCAGAGATGCAAACGGGCATCCGGTGCGATGCCCGAGGCTGCAATGATGGCCCATACCCACACCTGATTCATGGCTGGCCTCCCGGTTCTCCTGCCAGGGTTCAATATATATATACGTGCGAAAAGATGTTTGTCAACCTGTTGGAAAAATAAAGGAAACGGCGGAATGATCGAGGATGCCCGTTCCTGAAAGCGTGCAAATTCCTGATTAATCCCGTGGTGGGTCGTCGACCCGTTGCGCTTCGTACAGGACCGCAGTTTCCAGGATCATGGGACGGGCGTGAATCCGGCGGAATCCTGCGGTATACAGTTCCTCTGCCAGGTCTGCCGGACGGGGGAAGGTGCGGATGGATTGTCCCAGATACACGTAGGCATTACGCACCCGTTTCCCGGCGATCCAGGAAGCCAGGCGGGGAATCATGTGAAGCAGATACCCGGTGTATAGTGGACCCCAGAGGGGTACGCCGGGAAGGGTGAACTCCACCATGCGCAGATGTCCCCCCGGACGAAGCACCCGGTGAAATTCCTGGAATGCCCGCCGTCGGTCGGGGATGTTCCGGATCCCGAAGGCCACGGTGATAAAGTCAAACCGCTGATCCGGGAAAGGCAGCAGCGTTCCGTCTCCCTGGATGTACACGGGCCCCGGTCGCCGCCTGCGGGCAAGACGGAGGGGGTAACGTGCAATGTCCAGTCCCACCACACGGCGGATTCCGGGGCGCATCCAGAGACGCACGGTGGATTCGCCCGTTCCTGCGGCCACGTCCAGACCGTCCCCGTGGAGTCCCTGGATCATCCGGTATCGCCACCAGGCGTCCACCCGCAGGGAAAGGAGATGATTGAAACGATCATAGACGTCATGGATATGTTCAAAAAGATCCCGGATGGGGCGGTTTCGTGGATCACTCACGTGGTTGCTCCCTCTCGCAGGAGGGTCCATCCATCCACCCGGTGGGGATGGGAGAAGAGGGGGTCTCCTCCCCGCTGGACCAGGCGGGCCAGCACCACGCGGGCGTGATCGGGCAGGTACGAGGTCAACGGGATGGGGGGAGGCACCGGAAGGGCGTCAATCAGGATATCGGTTTGCTGAATTCGCTCCTGAACGGGCAGCACCGGGTGCCAGGAGAGGGTGAAGACGTCCAGGACCCGATGAATGGAGAGGGCATCCCGTCGGGTGACAAGCACCACGGAGCGCGCCCCGGCCCGACGGGCAGCATAGAGCGCGGTTCGTCCTACGTGACCGCTGCCCAGGATGGTGATGTGTTTGCCTTTCATGGGAAGGAGGCGAAGAAGTGCACGCCAGAGACGGTTCCGTGCCAGCCATCCCTTTTCCGTACGAACCAGTTCGCTGGCCGATCGGATATCCACGCTCTCCTGGTCCAGTTCCGGAACATGGGGCAGCAGCCTGACCCCATAGGGCCGAAGCAGTACCAGGCGTTGAATGTCCTCCCGATGAAGAAGGGTGAGCAGGGTCCGTGGACTGTCGATCTCTGTGTCCACCCGTGTGCCATCCGGGGCATACAGATGGCTGCCCTCTGTGCGCCATACCCGCACCCATGGCGGGAGGGTCCGGGGCACTTCGGTGGTTGCTGCCAGCAGGGTGATCATGGGGGACCTTCCAGTTTTCTTCGTAGATAAGGAATCCACCTGTGTTCAAGGGCGTGCTGAATTATGTCCCGAACCATGCGGTAGGTGGGCAGGCCCAGACCGATGGGGTCGGGGACGGGCGCTTCCGCAAGGAGCGAAGCGCCCGTCCCCGACCC
>JALUJC010000033.1 GCA_027053375.1 Caldifarciminota bacterium | reverse complement strand
GAGTTCATCCAGCTCAAAGGGCTTCCGCAGATAATCCATCGCGCCCAGTCGCAGGGCCTCAATGGCGGACTCCAGTGTGGCATAGGCGGTGATCACCACCACCGGAAGTTCAGGATACCAGGCATGAATCTTCCGGAGCACAGCAAGCCCGTCCATCTCGGGCAGCCGTAGATCCAGCAAGACCAGATCCACTGTGTGCTCTTCAAGAAACTGGAGCGCAGGAAGGGGATGTTCAAAAGCATGCACTTCAAAGCCCTCTTCTTCAAAGAAGAGATGGAGCACATCCCGGATGGAAGCATTGTCATCCAGAATCAGTACGCGCGGCATGCGAGGCCTCCTCAGGGCGAATCAGGGAAACCGGGATCCACAGAACAAATTCGGTTCCCACACCCGGTTTGCTTCGAAACGTGAGTTCCCATCCCATGGCGTCCACCGCCTGCCGGACCACGGCAAGTCCGAGCCCGAATCCCTGGGGCTCCGTGGTGAAAAAGGGTTCAAAAACCCGCGCCTGCTGGTTCTCGGGGATTCCGGGTCCACCATCGCGTATCACCCAGGCCACACGATCCTCCCGTCCCTCCAGATCGCCAAAAGGGGAAGGAATGGAAACACCGGGGGGATACACGCGATGCAGGGGGTTCGGATCATACCGGCGGGCATTGTCCAGAAGGTTTCTCAGGATGATCTCCAGCCAGAAGGTGTCCAGCACAAGCCCCACGCGCTGCCATGTCTGTTCTTCGATCCCCTCAGGCCGAAGGTCCTCCGGAAGATGTTCCAGCACATCCCGCATGTGCACCGCATGAAGTTCCGGGGGCCGGGAAAGACGTGCATATTCCAGAAACTGCTCTACAAGCAGGTTGAGATGACGCGTTTCCCGCTCCAGAACCCGGAGGGCCGGGGTCTCCGCATTCACTTTTCGGGTCAGCAAACGCACGCTTCCCAGAATTCCCATCAGACTGGAACGGATCTCATGTGCCATATGCGCCGAAAAGTTCCCGATGGTCATCCAGCGGTCCAGTTCGCGCATCTGCCGTTCCATCCGTTTGTAGTCCGTCACATCCTGCAGCACCGCCACCACCCCTTCTGTACGCTGACCCCGCCGAATCAGCGGCCACACCGAGAGACCGATGATCCGGTCTCCCAGCGCAAACTCCTGTCGCTCTCCAAAGGTTCCGGATTCCAGGGCTTCCAGAGAACGCATACGCACTTCACGATAACCATCCCGTCCAAGGATCTCCCGTGCAGAGGGATTGTCGTACAACACCCGTCCCCGGCGATCCATCACCAGGATTCCACTTTGAAGGGCCCGAAGCAAGCTGTCCCGATCCAGGCGGAGGACCTCAAACTCCTCCAGCATACCCTGAAACCGCCGGGTCAGAAAAGAGGCACTCACCGCGGTGATCAGGAACAGGAGCGTATGGGTGAACCAGCGCAACCACAGTTCGGCACCGTCCATGTTCAGGTGGACAATCTGGAAGGAGAGGAACATGGTGGCAGCCACGAAGGCGGCCAGACCTCCCCTGTACTCATAGAGAAGTGCACTCTCCAGAATGGGAAAAATCAGCAGTGGTAGAAAGGGCGAGAGAAGTCC
>JALUJC010000032.1 GCA_027053375.1 Caldifarciminota bacterium | reverse complement strand
CAGGAAACGCTGAGATATCTGGTGGACCGGGGCCTGCTTCGCAGAGAAGGAGCCGGGTGGATGCTTGTGGAACCTTCCCCACAGGCCCTGGAAGAGTTGCTCCCCTCGCCAGATCAGCTGTTTGCATATCGTTTTGGACATCTGGAGGAAACGGAGCGCCGTGTGCTGGAGGTGATGGCGCTTCATCGTTTCCCGATCGCACTGCCCACCCTGCGGGATGTGCTTGATCTTCCGGAAGACACGTTGCGGTCGGTGATGGGTTCGCTGCAGCAAAAAGGTTGGGTGGAGGAAAACCGGGCACAGGGTGAGCATTATCGTCTGGTGCAACCTCCGCTGCGCCGTCTGATCCAGCAAACCCTTGGAAAGCGCCATCGGCGGGCGTTGCATCGAAAACTGGCGGTGTGGTACAGAAAACAGCAGGTGGATCCCCGTTTTGAGATCTGGCATCTGTTCGCCGGGGGACAGAAGCGGGAAGCACGACGTGTGCTGGAAGACTGGCTGGAAGATAAGTATGCACACCAGACGCTTCGATCTGCGGAGGAGTTTCTGGAGCAGCTTATGGGGCTGGAAGGTGCCGGAGATTCCTGGTTGCTGGAGCGGCTGGTGGAACTGCAGTTTATGCAGGGTCGTTATGAGTCGGTGGTGCAGCGCGCAGACCAGATTGCGGCTTCCAGTCATCCCCTTCCTTTGCTTTATCTTGCGCGTTCCCTGGTCTATCTTGAGCGGACGAAGGAAGCGCGGGGATTGCTTGAACAGGTGCGCGGACGTCGTCTCCCCCGAAAGGCAAGAGTTCAGCTACGATTTCTCGCTTTCCAGCTCCTGGAGGAGACCCTGCCGACGGTTCGGACGCTGGACCCCATGGAACGTCGGGAAGATACCCTGCTCCGCATCTGGCGTGGCACCCACGAGGGGGAGAACTTCCCCAGGGAGACCGTGGAGCAGCTCCTGGATGGGCAGGACAAACTTCCCCTCCATCTCCGTCTTCAGTCCCTGCTGGTGGGGGTCCAGGTGGCGCTCCGGGAAGGGTGGTTGATGCTTGCGGAACGTTTGCTCCAAGAGCTGCGAAGTTTCCTCACCCATGAGATGAACCTGTGGGGGGTGATGCAGCTGGAATGGCTTTCCGGAGAGCATGCTTACCGCAAGGGGGAGTGGATGACGGCGCTGGCCTATCTGGATCGTGCACTCCGGTATGCGGAGCGTCTCCATCTCTCCCGGTCCCGTCGGTTTCTCCTGAGCAGGATGGCCCATCTCTACTGGCGAATGGGTGACTGGAGCCGGGCACGAAAAAGCCTGCTCAGGGCAGGGCTGATTGCGGAAAGCCAGCTGGGGGAGGTGCCCCTGGCGTTGCTGGAGATTCCCGAACCCCTGATGCCCAGAGATCCACTCCCGGAGAGGTTTCAATTGCTACGTACGGTGCGTGAACACATGGAAAACAGCGAGGAAGAAGCCCGGCAGATGCTTCAGGAAGCCATGCATCAGGGAGTATTCTCGGCATTCCCCGTCCTGGAGCCGGACCTTTTGTATCTTTTCGGGACCCTTTACCCCCACGCACGGGAAGAAGTCTGGGAACGCGCCCTGGACCTCGCCGAACATCGTGGCGATCGCTGGCTTGCTGCTGTGCTGAATCTCTCCATGGCGGAACTGTATGCCCCGCATGACCGTCGCATGGCCATGAACCTGCTCCACCGAAGCCTGGAACACATGCTGGAGATGCACAGACTCACCCTTCCGGAGGATCGCGATGCGCTGCGCAAGAGTTCTCCCCTTCAGGCGTTGCAGGGAAAAATCCAGGGGCTCTTTCAGCATCTTCTGGATTTCAGGGATCCCCGGAGTCTGGAGTTTTTCCAGCGGATTCTCGGACGGGTTCCCGCTTCCAGTACCCTGTCGCATGTGGGTGAGGGGACAGCCGATTTGCTCACCACCACCATGATGGATGAAGCGTCCATCCAGAGTTTGATTCGCCTCACGCTTGTGATGAGCAACGTGATGGACCGTGAGGAAGACCTGTCGCTGCTTCTGGACGTCATACTGGAACATCTGCATGCGGATCGGGGTGTCCTCCTCTGGAAAGAGAGCGATGGGGAGTGGCGGACCATGGCGCGCCTGGATCGCACGAAAGGTGCCCATCGGGATGTGGAGCCGATCCAGGAACTGGTGGAGGAGATGGAGAGAACAGAAAACCCGGTTCTGGTAGAGGATGTGCTGCTCCACCCCTGGAAAAAGGAAATCCCCCATACCGATGCCCACACCCTGTTCTGTTTGCCTTTGAAACGCAAGGGCAATCTGGTGGGGTTGCTGTATGCCGAAGCTGACAAACCCATGTACCGGAGCCGGAGCCTGTGGTCCCCCTTTCTGGACCTGATGTTGCGAAACCTCACCCTCGCCGTAGAAAATGTACGTCTCACGGCAAAACTCCAGGAAAGCTTCAAAGTGGCCCTGCGCGTTCTGGTTTCCTCACTGGAAGCCCGGGATGCCTATACCATTGGCCATTCGGAAAATGTTCGGGAGCTGTGCATTCGTCTTGGAGAGCGCCTGGGACTTTCGCGGAAAGAACTGGATACCCTTGAAATTGCAGCCATCCTTCACGATGTGGGAAAAATCGGGATTCCGGACAATATTCTGCTGAAAAAAGGACAGCTGACACCCGAGGAATTTGAGCGCGTGAAGGAACACACCCTGATCGGGGAACGCATTGTCGCGCAGATTCCCGGGATGCAGGAAGTGGCCCGTATGATCCGTTCCCATCATGAGCGCTGGGATGGGTCCGGTTATCCGGACGGCCTTTCAGGAGAAGCCATTCCTTTTCTTGCAAGGGTGATCGCGGTGTGCGATGTCTATGATGCGCTGGTCTCGCTGCGTCCCTATCGGGAAGCGCTGGCGAACGAGGATGCCCTGCGAATCATGGAGCGGGAAAGCGGGCGCCATTTTGACCCCGGGATTCTGGAAGCCTTTCTCAATTTGATGCGAGAAGAACAGGAGATGGGATATGCCATATACCGTCGTCGTGGGCTTGCAATGGGGCGATGAAGGAAAAGGAAAAATCGTGGATGTCATGGCCGGTGCCTATGCGTGGGTGGTCCGGTTTCAGGGCGGCGCCAACGCAGGCCACACGGTCCAGGTGGGCGATGAGACCTATATATTCCATTTGATCCCTTCCGGGTTGTTGCATCCCGACGTTCAGGTGGGCATTGGCCCGGGGGTGGTGGTGGACCCCGAGGTGTTGCTCCAGGAACTGGAGATGCTCCGCCAGCGGGGGATTGAGGTTCAGGGGCGGTTCTGGGTAGATCCCCGGAGCACCCTTGTGCTGCCCTATCACAAACTTCAGGATGCCTTCGAGGAAGAGAAGCGCGGGGGAATCGGGACCACACGTCGTGGAATCGGGCCGGCGTACCGGGATCGTGCGCAGCGTGTGGCACTCCGGGTGGGGGATCTGTTCCTGCCTGAAAGTGAACGCAACCACAGGCTGGAAAGAGCCATGGCGTGGAATGAAGAACTGCTGGCCTGCCGGTATGGCAAACCACCCCTGCCCCGGGAAGAAGTGAGGGGTTCCCTGGAGGCTTTTGCAGAACAGATCCGGCCCCATGTCCGTGATGTGGTCCATGCCGTGCACGAAGTGGACCGAAAGGGCGGAGAAATCCTTCTGGAAGGCGCTCAGGGGGCAGGACTGGATGTGACTTTTGGAACCTATCCCTTTGTGACCTCTTCCCACACCCTTGCGGGGGGTGCCACCGTGGGTGCCGGTGTGCCCCCTCATCGCATCACAAAAGTGGTGGGGATTTTCAAAGCCTATGTCACCCGGGTGGGGCGGGGACCTTTTCCCACCGAGGTCTCCGGGGAGGACGAATCCTGGCTGCGGGAACGCGGTCAGGAATATGGCGCCACCACCGGACGTCCGCGACGTTGTGGCTGGCTGGATCTTCCCTTTCTCCGGTATATGATTGCCCTGAATGGTGTAACCGATCTGGTCCTGACGAAACTGGACGTTCTGGCCGGCCGGGATCCCATCCCTGTCGGAATGGCCTATCGTGTGGGCCATCAGACCTGGACCCACCCTCCCCTGGGGGAGGTGGATCTGACACAGGTGGAGGTGGAATACACCCCCTGGCCGGGTTTTTCTGAACAGGAAGCCGTGGCCCTTGAGGGGGGAGCGGAGGCCTATGTGCAGGCCCTGGAGGAACATCTGGGATTGCCGGTTGCTGTGGTCTCCACCGGACCCCGCCGGCGGGACTTGAAGGTCCGCCGGTCCACAATCAAAATAGTAGTTTAAAGGAGGGTCAGGCGTGAAGGGGGTATTTGCCAAAATCCTGTACGATGCCTTTCGGGAGAAGAAAACCACCCGTTATGTGTTTTTCGGTCCGGACCGTTCCGGTGTGGTGATCGTGGACCTTCGGGATGGCAGAATTGAACGGGTGGAAAGCACCTGGGGCGGGGGTCGCAAGGAACTCACCAAGGTGTTTGTGTGGGGATCCGGGGAGTATACCGAACGTCCTCTGGAGGAGGAACCTTTACCGCAGGAGCTCCAGCAGCTGGAACTTACACTGGAGGACATCCCCCAGGAGATGCTGGAAGCCCAGGCGGAACTTCTGGACTCCAACGGGTTCAACCAGGAAGCAGTGGCCCTGGAGGTGATTGAAGAGATCCGGAGTCACCCCCGGTTCCATGATCTCAACCGAATCGAACAGATGGAACGGGTGCTGGCGCAGTTGCCCACCGAGGTGGTTTTTCAGCATCCCGTGGAACGATGGCGGACCTCCCATGAGATCTTTCGTGAACTCCGGATGGGACGGCAGACCGGGATGGTGGTGGCCGAACGTGAGCGGGATGGCCGGTATCTGGGGCTGGTGGTGGAGGGAAGAATCCTGGGGGGTCTGTTCGTTCGCAGTGAGCGTCCCGACGAAGTGCTGGAAAGCCGGGATGCCCTGGCAGAGATCCGTGCCCGTTCGCCCGTACATCCCTTTTCCTGGAGACTGCTCTCCTTCCACGACCGGCATCACGAGGCGCTGATTCCCTTTTTCACCGGCCAGCTGATCCTGAAGGGACGCCTTCCTCTCCACACCTTCCTTACCTGGGTGGAGGAAGTATCCGCCCAGCCCGGGGAATTTCAGTTTGCCCTGATCCTGGATCCAGAACGGGAGCGAAGCGAGACCGTCCTTCTCCAGCTCAATCAGCATATTGAAGCCTATCACAAAGGAAAGGTCATCACGCTGGATCGCTTTCGGAAGGGTTACGCCCGCAGCCGGACGCTGTGTGTGTGGGCCTACGGGTATGCCTGATTCCCTGAGCGATTAGCCGTTTTCCTCCGACCGATCCGGGACCCTCAACACCCCCCACGGGATCAGCACGAACAATCCCACCACAGAGAGAAGAACACTCCAGGTGATGTCCCCGATCATCAGAAGAGGATAGGCCGCAAGCGCCATCAGCGCACCCAGGAGAATGAGTCCCCATGAAATCCGGTCGTAGGGGGGAAGCTGGTAGGGAAGTTTATTCACCTTCGTTCTGGTTTTCTTTGCCATCGATACCCTCCGGATAGAGTTGAAAACGTTCTGGGTTCAGAATCCAGGTCTGCGCGAAACCCGGGTACACCCCGCGCGCACGTAACCATACCGCCAGTTCCAGACCATTCTGGACCCCCCCCTGATCCACCGCTTCCCGGAGCATTTGTCCCACGTCATAGCCCCAGAGAACCAGAGGGTCGGGAGGAGAACCAAACCGCTGCCGATAGATGCCCTCCAGACGCTGTCGTACCCTGCGAAGTTCCGCCCACCCTGTCACCATACTCCCGGTGGCCCGGTAGCCTGGTGGAGGTGTACCCCTTGCGGTGGGAGGCAGGAACCACCGGCCCTGCCATGGTCGGTGCTGGGCGCCCTGCAGGATCCATTCCAGGGAGGTGGGGCTTCCCAGCACAACAATCCACCGAGGTTTGAGCAGGGCCACCAGGTTCAAACGTTCGGTAATGGAGGTGGCTTCCCGGCCATAGGGAAGAAGCCTGGGAGGCTCGGACTTCTCGTTTTCCGATTCCGGGATGCGCCGGCCGCGCAGCGTTTCCGGGTGTGGGCGGGGCAATTCGCGGGCAAGTTTTCGAGCCAGGCGTTCATAGACCAGTCCTTCCTCATACAGGATCACCACAGACTCGGGGGGGGAGGCTTCGGCCAGACGACGCACTTCATCCAGGAACCGGAGATCCCCCGTCCACCCGTAAAAGATCCAGGGAGATCGCGGGATGCGGAAGGGATACAGAGAGAAGGGAAGTATGGTGGGAATGATGCGGCTTTCCAGCACGGGATACACCGTCTTTACCTGACGGGAGAGAAGGGGACCGACCAGCACCAGAAACGGCTGGGCG
Source organism: Caldifarciminota bacterium (assembly GCA_027053375.1). Lineage (GTDB taxonomy): Bacteria > Hydrothermota > Hydrothermia > S141-80 > S141-80 > JALUJC01. Next base: position 10,021 of record JALUJC010000032.1, on the reverse strand, counting down.
AGAAAAGATTCCAGCATCTCCCCGGACTGGAGGCGGAGTTCAAGATTGCGGTCTCCCTGGAAGGCCCAGCGAAGGCCCTGAAGAAATGCCCGGGCGACAGGATGCGCCTCTCCTCCGGGAGGGAGCCAGACCACCACCCGGCGACTCTCTTCATGCAGCCGTGTCCGGGCGTATGACGAGCGGAAAAAGGCAACACGCTGCAGGGAATCCAGCCCAAGAAGTCCGGCCATCTGACGTTCCAGTTTCGCCTGGACCGGGGGAGGAATGGGATCCTGTCCCCAGGCTTTGCGGTAAATGCGGAAAGCCTGAACCGGTGCCTGCTGTGCTTCCAGCGCCCTCCCCAGCATATAGGCCACGTATCCCCAGCGTTCCCCCGGATTCCAGCGATCCAGAAAAGCCTGTCCTTCCCGGATCACATAGGGCCAGTCCTTCAGGTTATAGGCAGCCAGAATCTCCAGATAATGGTAAGCTTCCTGAAGGGAAGGCTGGAGGGCCTGTTCCCGGTGGAGGCGTGCGAAGTTGCGGGCCGCCTCATACTGGCCGGCCCGCAACTTCGCACGCACCGAGTCAATCCCCGGGCTGGTCTGCGCCAGCAGCAGCGCAAGGAGCAGGTTCATTCGTGAAGGCGTTCCGCCACACTTTTACCCTGGAGGAACAGCAGAAGATAGTCCCGTCCGCCGGCTTTGGAGTCAGTTCCACTCATGTTGAAGCCCCCAAAGGGGTGAACATCCACCAGGGCACCGGTGCACTTCCGATTGATGTACAGGTTCCCCACGTGGAATTCCCGTTTGGCCCGCTCAATGTGGGCTCTGCAGCGGGAATACACCGCCCCGGTCAGTCCGTATTCGGTGTTGTTGGCGATCTCCAGGGCGTGGGAAAAATCCCGGGCTTTCAGGATGGCCAGTACGGGCCCAAAAATCTCCTCCTGGGCGATGCGGGCCTCCGGGGCCACATCTTTGATCAGGGTGGGTTGGAGATAGAAGCCCTGTTCCGCCAGCTCTTCCACACGCCCTCCTCCATGAATCAGCTGGCCTTCCTGGCGACCAATGTCCATGTAGGCCAGAATCTTCTGCATGGCGCTTTCGTTGATGACCGGACCCATAAAGTGGTTTTCCCAGGCGGGTCCGATGGAGATCTTTTCCGTGAGGGCTTTGACCCGTTCCACCACGTCGTCGTATACGTCCTCCACCACGATCAGACGGCTGGCTGCTGAGCATTTCTGTCCCTGATAACCGAAGGCCGAGGCCACGATGCCCCGGGCGGCGGCGTCCAGATCGGCGTCGCTGTCCACAATAATGGCGTCTTTGCCACCCATCTCTGCAATTACGCGTTTAAGCCAGATTTGACCGGGTCGCACCTTTGCTGCTTCCTCATAGATATGGATGCCCACCGCCTTGGAGCCGGTGAAGGCGATGAAACGTGTGCGCGGGTGGGTAACCAGACGCTCGCCGACCGTGGATCCGGATCCGGGGAGATAGTTCAGCACCCCGTCCGGAAGGCCGGCTTCCTCCATGAGCTCCACCAGAACATACCCGATGGCAGCAGCGTCGCTGGCAGGTTTCAGCACCACGGTGTTTCCGGAAACAATGGCGGCGGTGGTCATGCCCGTCAGGATGGCCAGGGGGAAGTTCCAGGGCGGGATGACCACACCGGCCCCCAGGGGGATATAGAAATACCGGTTGTACTCCCCGGGATAGGGGGTCAGCGGCTGGTCCTGGGCATACCGGAGCGCCTCCCGGGCATAAAATTCCAGGTAATCAATGGTTTCCGCCACGTCGGCATCTGCTTCTGCCCAGTTTTTCCCCACTTCGTACACCATCAGCGCGGTAACCTCGGCTTTCCGGCGGCGGAGAATCTGGGCGGCCCGGAGCAGCACTGACGCACGCTCCTCGGCCGGTACGTTTTGCCATTCGTCAAAGGCCTTCCAGGCCACATCCAGTGCCCGCTCTGCCAGCGGTTCGTCGGCAGCGTGCACGTTGGCCACCACTTCGGATTTTTCCGAAGGGTTGATGGAGGAGAAGGTTTTTCCGGTGTGGAGTTTTTCCCCCGCGATCACCACAGGGATTTCCAGGGGAAAGCGTGCACGGACTTCTTTCAGTGCCTTCTCCATCTGCTTCCGGTTTTCTTCTTTGCTGAAATCGGTGAAGGGTTCATTCTGAAAGGGTGGGAGCATGGTCTTGCCTCCTGTTCAGAGTATGAAACGCCTCAATGAGACGATGTTGATCCTTTTCGGAAAGGGCCTGTTCCACAGCCAGTACTGCCAGCGATGCCCCAAAAAGTGCCAGGCTGGTCATGTGCGCGGAATAGGGTGAAATCAGCTCAATGTAGCCATTCAGGGGCAGGCTTCCCTGTGTTGCTGCTGCACCCAGAAGCAACCGGTCCTCCCGGGGAAGAATGCGTTCCACCCGTTCCCCATTCTGGAAGAAGGTTTTAAGCAGTTCATCAGCGAACACAATTTCATCCAGGATTTTCTGCGGGGGAAGGCTCAGCCGAACGAAGGTGTTCATGGCATTGTAGTAGCGTCTGGCCAGGCGTTCGCTCACTTCGCGGTCTTCCAGAAGGGTGAGCACAGAATGGAATTGCTGGCGGTCCCGTTTGCGCATGCCCATGTCAAAGTCCCGCACCTGTCCCAGCAGTGCCTGGACGGCTGCATTAACCTGGTCATACAGGTCCTCTTCTCGTTCAAAGGCGGAGGGTGCCACCACCAGGTCTACCAGAAATGTCCAGATCCCGGATTGCGTATGCGGGGGACGGGATCCTGTCACCGAAACACCCGGGATGTGGGACAGTCGTTCCACAAGTGCAGAAAGAAGGGGGGAGACTGTGCGCCGGATCTGCTCCTCCGGTGTTACCAGTAAAAGCACGAACCGCACACCCTCCGAGGAGGTCTGCTGGGGAAGCAGGAAAAGCTGGGGGATCTGCGTGCGCCGGGCTTCCTCCAGGAGCTGGGGAATCAGAATCCGCCCGAGCAGTTCTGCCCCCGGTGCCACTTCCCAGGAACGCCGCCGCCCCTTGCTCAGGTGTGTCTGAATTTCCCTTTCAAGCAGGGGAAGTTCATCCTCGGGGTAGGGGGTTTCATCGCTGCGGGTGATCTCCAGACGGACCACCGCCACACCGTCTGGCGTGACGAATTCCTTATCGTATTTCCGGATAAACGTCGGATCATAGCCCCGGAGAACATCCAGGACGCTGTCCAGGGTGACCTCCGGTTCAAATCCAGCCACCGTGATGCCGGTCAGGTGTTCTTTCTGCGTCCGGAGGTTGTGTACCCAGGTTCGCACACCCTTCCCTTCTTTCCGGAGTTCTTCAAGGAAGCGCCAGTTATGCAGAACGATCCGGGCGAGGTCCTCGGGAGTGCGCTCTCTGAGATAGGCTTCGGATCGGGTGTGGACGAAATAGACCGCCTCTTCGCTTTCCACGAAACGATGGAAGGTGGAACGGTCCATCAGCCGCCTTGCTGCGTTCATGATTTCCTGGTAAATGCGGAGTTTCTGCGTTCCCAGAAGGAGCAGGTCACGGAGTTTTTCTCCACTTTGAATGATCATTTCCAGCGTTTCCTGGAGTTCAGACCGGCGGACTTCCCAGGATTCCACTTCGGAGGCATTGAGCTGGGCTTCCACATAAATCCCGGAGATGCTCGGAGCTTTCTTGCGGAGAAGGGTGGCGATGATGTACTGAAGGTTGACATCCAGGGTATGCAGGTACGTGGTGACGGAATCCAGCAGTCCTGCCCAGTCCCGGGATACCACCATGACTTCCAGGGCTTTCCGTTCCCGGTCGACAAGAACTTCAGCGGCCGGTTCGCCGCCGCGCTGTTTGCACACCTGATACAGCCGCCGGAGCGTGGGGATACAGCTCTTCGGAAAGCGCTGCCAGAAGGATGTTGTCATGACCTCCCCGGGGATCCTGGTTTTCCCGATGCAAGTATAAAGAACCTGCACGGAAGCATCAACGATACGCCTTGCCTCATCAGAAATCTACACGAAAGGGACCGTATTCGCTGCATCTCCGTACCTTCCCGGTACCTTCTCTCTACCCACACGGGTGGAAGAGGGGAGGGGAACCACGCTGTATTTTCTTTGCTTTTGTTGGTTTCAGGACCCGAACATGCAGCCGATCCCGGCACGTTCGGCGTACCGCGCGGCAATCTTTTACGTGTCGCCCGGGGACCCACGTACGATGCAGCAAAATACAGGTCCGTCAGGATCTACAGTGTATGAAATGCAGTGAATACCAGGATTTACCGTATCCTGCCTGCGGACCCGGTCCGTGTCGGGGAGGTGTGTGCGTACGATGCAGCGAAATACAGGACAGTCTACGCACATCGTCCCGGAAACGCTGCAAAATCCTGGATCGCCCATCCCTCGTCCACAGGGCTTTGGGGCCATGCGGCGTGAGGTTCGGACAGGACAGTGCGCGGATCTTCTCTGCACCACGGGTACGGTCTTCGCCGACAGAGACCAGGGGACGACCGTGGCCCAGACTGCAGGCCTGTGATCCTGCCGCAGCGCATCTGTCCATCTGGAAAAGCATCTCCCATGGTTGAAAGGATGTAGCCGGACGTGTACACTCCGGGTTGGGTGAACGTGGAAGGGGTCAGGCAGAGGTGGATCTGAGGAGTTTTGTTTCCTCCCGCCATATTACGGTTCTCCGGGAGGGTCCGCAGAGGGTGGAAGGGGCCCTGCTTCATGTGGACATCTCGGGGTTTACCGCGCTTACCGAACAACTGGGTGCGCGTGGTAAGACAGGGACGGAGACACTCACCCATTTGCTGCAACAGGTGTATTCTTCCCTTCTGCAGACCATTCGCAGGTTTACGGGTGAGGTGCTTGTGTTTCAGGGGGATGGTCTCCTGGTGGGGTTTTATCCCGGATCGGGTGCAGGAGACCCCCTTCACCGCGCCGTGGCATGCGGGCATGCAATGCTGGGAAATACCCGTGATTTTGAGGCGCTGGACACGCCCTGGGGGACCTATCCGGTGCGGTTTCGGGTAAGTGTGGCGAAGGGACGCTGGCTTGAAGCGGTGGTGGGCACGAAGGAGCGGGCGGAACTGCTTCTTCAGGGTCCCCCGTTTGCTGAGGTCTATGACATGATTCGCCGGGCGGCGCCAGGGACACTCTGGGTGGAGGGGGAACAGATGAATCGTCCCGCTTCTGTTCCCGAAGCCCCGGGAAGGGAAGACGAAGATCACCATGACGAGACGGGGGATGGCCTGGGGCGGTTTCTCCCATTCGGGGTGACGGATTTTCTTCAGACCACCGGGGTGGGAGAGCACCGTGTGGTAAGCGTGCTCTTCCTGGGGGTGGATGCCGGCACGGGCGCTGAATTCCCTGTGCAGCCCTTTCAGGACCTGTTCGGCGAGGTGTACCGAACCGTTCGTCGTCATGGGGGCGTGCTTGCACGTCTGGATCCTACCTCCACAGGGGTGCGGATGCTCCTGCTTTTCGGGGCACCGATGGCACGGGAACACAGTGTTTTGCATGCAGTGGCGTGCGCACGCGAACTGGCACAGCGTTCCTTTTCACCCTTCAGCGTGCGGGTGGCCGGGAGCACGGGTTTTGTGTACAGCGGTGTGGTCGGAGATGCCTGGAGACGGGAGTTTACGGTGCTTGGCGATGCGGTGAACCTTGCCGCTCGTCTGTGTTCTCTTGCCCGACCGGGGGTTCCTGTGGTGGATGACACCACCCATCGGCTCACCCGACACCGGATGCTGTACACGCAGGAAGGGGCGGTGGTTGTTCGTGGAAAACGTGAACCGGTCCAGCAATGGCGACCCCTTCGTCCCCTCTCCAGAACTGGAACCCCCTTTGTGGGGAGGGACGATCCGCTTCGCCGCGTCCTTCTGTATCTCCAGAAAACTCCCCGGATCTGGCTGGAGGTGATGGGGGAAGCGGGCGCGGGAAAAACCCGTTTCCTGGAGGAACTGGGGAAGTCCGCGGGTGCAAAACGTACCGTTCTCCGGGCGGGGGCAGTGGAAGGGGTCCCCTTTGCACTGTTCCGTGATCTGATGCGTCGGGCAGCCCACATCCGCCCGGAGGATCCCCCAGGGCTTCAGGAAGAAAAGCTGGACCACCTCCTTGAGGAGATGGATGCCCCACCAGAGCTGGTCCGGCGACGTACTTTCCTCTCGGGGATGCTTCTGGGTCTTGAAGTGCAGGATCCCCTGTATCTTCGCCTGGATCCCGAACTCAGGTTTGCCAACTTGAAAGAGGCGCTTCGTCTGTTCTTTGCCCTCCATGCACGCGAGCGACCCCTCCTTCTACTTCTGGATGACGTGGACCGCTGTTCCCGGGAAGAGCAGCAGCTGCTCCGGGATGTGCTGATGTCGTGGGCGCGGGAGGCCCCCCATTCCACGGTGGGGGTGGTCTGGACCCATCGGCGTGCATCACACCATCTTCCAGAACCCCCTGACGGATACACGGTGGAAAGCGTGGAATTGCATGGATTCGACAGGGAAGAAATCCGCACGTGGGTCACCCGGATGCTGGGTGGTCCGGTGGAAGAAGCGGTGGTTGAACTGCTGTATCGATGGACACGGGGCCTTCCTTTTATGCTGGAGGAATATCTCTGGTACCTGGTGGACCAGGGTATTCTGGAAAACAGCGAGGATGGATGGCATGTGAAGCAAGCGGAAGTACGCTATGCCATCCCCGAGAACGTCTGGACCCTGATGATGGCCCGTATGGATCGTCTCAGCGCACCGGCGAGAAAAGGTTTGAAAGTGGGAAGTGTGGCCGGTTTGCGCTTCCCGGGGGCGGTCATCTCCCGGGTGCTTCCCGACGGTGGCCCCCGTGCGCTTTTTGAAGCAACGCGCGAAGGTATTCTCGTGGAATCTGCAGAACAGAAAGACTGGTGGGCGTTTCGACACGCGCTGATGCAGGAAGTGCTGTACGATGCCCTCCTCAGCGAGGAAAGGGCGCATTATCACCGGGAGGTGGGATATGCCCTGGAAGGACTCGCGGAAAAGGGGTCCCATGCGCTGGCTTCCGTGCTGGCCAGACACTTCCGGGAAGGAAAGGTCTGGGAACGTGCCCTCCGGTACACCCTTCAGGCGGCACGATACGCCCGGGAGACCTTTCAGAATGAGGATGCCCTGCAGCACCTGCGGATCGCACGGGATCTCCTGAAAACCCATTTCCCCGAAGATCGTTCCGCGCTCTTTCAGGTTCTTGAATGGCTGGGAGAGGTTCTTCATCGTGTGGGAAGGATGGAGGAGGCCTTCCAGATCTACCATGAGATGGAGGCAATCTTTCCGGTGCCTTCCCGACAGCAGGTACGTGCCCTGTGGAGTCAGGCGAAGGTCCGCATTGACCAGTCCAGGTTTCAGGAGGCAGAAGACCTCCTGGAGCGTGCTCTGAAGACGCTGAAGGGCCTCCCGGATGAGGTGCGAAACCGTCTGGAATATGCGCATGTGCGCGTTCTCCAGGCACGTCTTGCTCAGATTCAGAAAGCCCATGATCGGGCCATCAAAAACGCAAAAGAAGCCCTGGATTTGCTGAAATCTCTCCGGGGAACCTCCGAACTGGATGAAGAAGAATGGTCCCGTGCTGCCTGGAATGCCCACAACCTCCTGTGTGTCACCGGGATTTCATCGGGAGATTTTCGGCTGGCTCTGCGCCACGGAGAAGCGGCACTTCACCTGGCGCAACAGGTGGGAGATCGTATGAAAGAAGCCCAGTCTTCCGGGAACCTGGGGCTGATCTACTACGATCTGGGCGACCTGGAACGCGCGCGTACGTACATGGAAAGAGACATTGAGATCTCCAGGGAAATCGGCCATCTTCAGGGGATGGCGGCCACGCTTTCCAACCTGGGTCTTGTCTATCTCCGGCAGGGGGCGTACGACCGTGCCCACCAGGTATTTTCACAGGCCCTGAGGATCGTTCGGCGCCTGGGGTTGCGGTATTATGAGGCGAAAATGCTGTGTAACCTCGGCGTTGTTTCCCATGAACAGGGGAAATGGGAAGATGCGCGGGCTTATTTTCTATCCTTCAGGGAGGTGTCTCGCGAGATCCAGTACCGTGCCGGTGAAGCGCTGGCCGCACTGAATCTCGGTGGGGTACTTCTCAGGATTGGAGACCTGGAGGAGGCGTATCACTGGCTGCAGGAAGCCGAACGGTTACTCCAGGAGAAAGAAGACCCCTACAACCAGGTGGAGCTCCATCTGGTGCTGGGTCGTTACTGGCAGGCGAAGGGGGACATATCGCGTGCCCGTGCGGAGGTTGCAGCGGCGTTTCGCCTTGCCCGATCCATGGGGGTGCCCTCCATGGAGGCGCTGGCGGTGGCCCAGCAGGCGGCGTTGAGTACCGACCCCGTGGAGGCACGGACTCTCTGGGAACAGGCCATCGCGCAAATGCAGGAACTGGGTATGCACCGCTACCGGGCGGACACGCTGGTGGCCTATGCCCGCTTTCTGAAAGCGCAGGGCGACCCCACCTACAGAGAACGACTGAACGAAGCCCTGCAGATTTACACGCAATTACACCTTGATCACCTGGTTCGGGAGGTGAAGGCGCTCCTTTCGGATTGAGGTTGATGTCCGGGTTCTTCCGTGCTTCCCGGGTTTGATGCTTCATCCTTTCGCGTGTACACTTTGATGCTTCAGGAGTGGATCGGGCCCCCGTAGCTCAACGGGACAGAGCAGCGGATTTCTAATCCGCAGGTTGCAGGTTCGAGTCCTGCCGGGGGCGTTCCTGTGAAGCCGACAGGAGGAAAAAAGATGAACGATCAGGACCTCAAGCGAATCTTTGAGCAGTACAGGACCATTGCGGTGATTGGCATGTCCAACAATCCGGATAAACCTGCGCGGAGAATTCCTGCTTTTTTTATCGCCCGGGGATACCATGTGATTCCGGTCAACCCTTTCCATGAAAAGATCCTGGGGCGCACGTCCTATCCCGATCTGGTCTCCATCCCGGAAGAGATTGATGTGGTCAACGTGTTTCGGCCATCCAGGGATATCCCGGGTGTGGTGGCGCAGGTGTTGAAACGCCTGGAAGAGCGTGGAGATGTCAAGGTCCTCTGGCTGCAGGAGGGGATTCGCAACGATGAAGCTGTGAAACCCGTGGTGGAACGGGGGATCCCCGTGATCCAGGATCGGTGTATGTACAAGGAATACATCCGACTGTTTGGAGAACCCTCATGATGGAGGAACCGACAGATCTCTGTGTGGTGTGGACCACCTTCCCGGACGACGCAACCGCAGTGCGTGTGCTCCGGGTGTTGCTGGAGGAACGCCTGGTGGCCTGTGCCACACGGCTTCCCGTTCAGTCCATGTACTGGTGGGAAGACCAGATCCAGCACGACCCCGAAGTTCAGGTCTGGTTAAAAACGCCCCGTGCGCGCATTCCGGGCCTGTACCAGAGGCTGAAGGAGCTCCACCCCTATTCGGTGCCGGAGTTTCTTGTGTTTTCTCTGGAAGCAGCCGGAAATGCCTATGCACGCTGGGCAAAGGAAGTTACGAAGGAGGGGGCATGAGTCCGCAACGATCCCGTCAGGCGCTGGAAGAGACGCTGAAAGACCTGGAGTATCTCCAGGAACACATCCAGGAGCTCCAGGATGCGTTTCAGAAAACGCTGAAGCTCATTCACCGGATCTACCAGCGGGAAAAACACCGGCAGATGGAGGAGCTCCAGCACCTTACGCGGGGTGGGGGGTCCAACGTGCACTTCCAGAGTCCGGATGCGGGGCTGGTGGAGCTGATCCCCACGGGAAACGTGGTCCGCGTGTTTCTGGAGGAGCGCAGACCGCTTCTGAGATCCCGAAAACGGGAGTCTCGTCGACGACGGGTGGCCCTGCTGATGGAGGCTTCGCCTCTTCAGGAGGAATCCCTCCAGTACGGCGCCCACTTTGTGATCGTGCGCTATGATCTGCCTGCCCATTTCCCGCGGCTCCACCGCGTGATCAGCCAGTTCTATGAACCTTCCCATCTTCCCTGGGTTCGGGACCCCGGGGTGGAGGTCTACACCCATCCCCATCAGCCGGTGCACCACTACTTTGAGATTCTTGCCCAGACCCTTCA
>JALUJC010000031.1 GCA_027053375.1 Caldifarciminota bacterium | reverse complement strand
GAATGACGGCAGGCAACTGAGCGGGCGTCTGATCCTTTTCTGATCCATGAAGAGAAAGGTTCTTTTCTGGCTCGTTCTGGCGGGTCTGGCTGGTGTGGTGTCCACCTGTCATCGGGTGCCGCAGGCGCCGGAACCCACGCCCACCTCCTTCCTTCACGGGGTGGTGGTGGAAGAGTTTGCAGACTGGGCGTGCATTCCCTGCAAAGCCACCGCACGTGTGCTGGATTCCCTTCAGCAGATCTATCCGGATCTGGTGGTGGTTCGCTATGCCTCCGGCGCCCTGGATCCCGGTGATCCCCTGTATACCCCGGTGGCCGCAGAGGTGGATGCGCGCGTGGCCTTTTATTCGCTGGATCTTTCTCTGGGCGTGCCCGTGGTTCGTATTCAGGGTCGCTATCAGGATCGGGGGTATGCCGAGGAATACGCCGTCCGCTGGGGGAGACAGGTGGAAGAGGCGGGAAAGGATACCCCCCGGGTTCGCCTGGAACTTCTCCGCGCCACCGTGTCGCCCGACACCTCCGGGGGCGAGGTGGATGTGCGGCTCAGGGGTTCCCTGCTCTCTGGCGACCGGGTGATGGTGTATGTGCTGGAAAAGGGCATTGCCCTGCAGGCGCCCAATGGCGAAACCCGCTTTTCCCACGTGTTTCGTGGGGGCAACCCTGTGGATGGCGTGCCGGTGGATACCGTGGTCAACGTTCCCTTCACCATTCCGGCCAGTGTTCTCCATCCGGAATCCACAGAAGTGGTGGTGTTTGTGCAGAACCGTGATTCCCTGAACATTCTGGATGCGATCCTTCTTTCCTTCCAGGAACTGTCCCCTGTCTTCACCCCCACCCTGCGGCTGACGCCGGACACCGCAAGGGACACCACCGTCCCCGTCAATACCTATACCGTGTTCCACTTTCAACTGGAAAACCTTCGTGCGGATCCTCACCCGGTAGACGTTCGCGTGGAACCGGACAGCCTTCACCCTGTCCCTCCTGGTTGGGGGCTGTTCATATGCGTGAATGGACGATGCCTCAACACCACGCAGGTGGTGGATACACTGCAGCCTGGCGGTGTGGATTCCCTCTTTTCTGTGGACGTCCTGCCCGGAACACCGGACTCCGGAACCCTGTGGCTCCGGATCCGTTCCCTGATGGATTCCACACGCCTGGACGTTCCCCTTCACCTCACGGTGACACCCTGAGGAGGAAACCATGCATGCGCTGTTGCTTTTCATGGGGCTGGTAAGTGCCAGCAAGGCTCCATCTTTTACCCTGAAGGATCTTCAGCGCACCCCCCACACCCTTCAGGAATACCTCAAGCAGGGTCCTGTTCTGCTGAACTTCTGGGCCACCTGGTGCACCTTCTGTGACAGAGAACTGGATGAATACCAGCAATACTGGGAAGTGCATAAGACACGTTTTACCCTGGTGGCCATCAGCTGGGACACGCCGCGGACCCTGTCCCGTGTGCGTTCCATGGCACGTGCCCACGGGTGGACCTTCCCCATTCTTCTGGATGATTCCAGAAAGGTGGGGCGATCTTACGGTGTTTTTGGACTCCCTGTCACCTATCTGATCGCACCGGATGGTTCCATTGTGGGACGCTGGATCGGCTACCACGAACACAACCTGAAAGAGATCCGTGCGCTGGTGGACTCGCTCGTCCCCGTCCCGCGAGACACCGTCAGCAGGGAGGTGCATCCGTGAACCCGTGGGGATGGCTTCTGGTCGCGTTTTCCGGGGTGTTTCATGGCCAGACCTGGTGGCTTTCCGATACCACCCTGCGGCAGTGGGGGGAACTCACCCTTTCCCAGGAAATCCCTTCGGCGAGGGTCTCGGCCGTTTTCCGGGTCTACGAGAGTCCTGCAGCCGTTTATGGGACATCCTTTGTGGGGGTTCATCGCCTCAACCTTCAACTGGAGGGACCCTTTGGCAGCCTGACACTGGGCGATCTGGAACACCCGTGGGGCCTGGGATTGCTGTACTTCCCTGTCTATGAACCCGAAACCCAGCGGGAGCAGTTTCTCCGGGGAGTGGCGTGGCAGCCGCCCTCGCCGCTGATACAGTTCCGATTTGGCCAACCCCGGAAGTGGACCTATTTTTCGCCGGAGTTTGATCCAGAGGATCGCCTCGGGATGATCACCCTGGGAACCGATGAGGCAGGTGTGGCTCTTTCAGTGCTTCGCAACGAACGCAACCACACCGAGCGACGGAGCGTGGCAGCCACCCTGAATCTTACGCTGCAAAACCTGACTCTGGAAGCAGAAGGGCTCAGGACCTGGGGATACGATCCTCTGCTCCTGCAGGACACCAGCGGGTTCGGTCTCTATGGACGTGCCACCCTGGGAATGGGCGGACAGGCGATACGACTGGAAGGGAAGTGGTATGAAGGAATGGATCTCACCCTTGCCTATCCCCCACCCGCCAACCGCCTGGGTGTGCTCCCTTCCAATGCACGCAGTGAAGCGGGTGTATGGCTATCCTGGGACGGTGCCCGGGGACAGGTGGTGTATACGCTGGGCGTGGCGCTGGGGTGGGACCCCTGGAAACCCGATTCGCTCAACTACCGGGAAGGTTCGGTGGACCTTCAGGGATCGATCGGGGGTGTGGGCTGGCGCCTTGAGGGGCTGTACTATCACTGGGGAGATGCCCTTCGGGTGATCGGGAAAGACGTTCGGGAAGAATGGCGCGGCCTTGTGGAGATTCAATACGGCGACTGGATCCTGGGCGGCGGTCCCCGACGGGTTCGTGAGGGCCACAACTGGGAGGAAACCCTGCTCTCGGTCAGTGTGGCGCCCCGCCCCTGGAAGCTGGAAACCGCACTGCTCGCAGGAGACAGCCTTTCCGGCTGGGTTTCTCTGAGTTATCAGCCCCCCCAGCCCTGGACGGTCAGCCTGCGTGTGGGGCGCATTCGTGGGGACCTGGTGTGTGCCGGTGGGGTATGCCGGTATGAACCTCCCTTCAGGGGGCTGGATCTTACGCTGGATCTGCAATTCTGAGCCATTGATGGTTCTCTGCATCCTGTCTATAATTCCTGAAAATCCCTGAATGCAGGAACCAAACAGAGGAGAGCAGCCCATGCCTGAAAGGATGGATCCCTTTGGAGTGCGAGACACGCTGATGGTGGACGGAACCACGGCGGTGGTCTATCGCCTGGATCGGCTGGAAAAACACGGAATCAACATTGATCGTCTCCCCTATTCCATCCGGATTCTCCTGGAAAACCTTTTGCGGCATCTGGATGGGCGGGTGGTTACGGAGGAGGATGTGCTGGCGGTGGCCCGGTGGCAACCCCATCCCGAGCCCCGGGAGATTGCCCTCCATCCTGCACGTGTTGTGCTTCAAGACTTTACCGGCGTGCCTGCCGTGGTGGATCTGGCGGCCATGCGCAGCGCCATGGTCCGGATGGGTGGAGACCTTCGCAAGGTGAACCCCCAGATCCCTGCAGATTTGGTGATTGATCACTCGGTTCAGGTGGATCGTTTTGGTACGGTGTACGCCTTTCCCTATAATGTGGAAAAGGAATACGAACGCAACGGGGAAAGGTACCGGTTGCTGAAGTGGGGACAGAAGGCTTTCCACAATTTCCGGGTGGTTCCGCCGGGAACCGGCATCATCCATCAGGTGAACCTGGAATACCTTGCCCGGGTGGTGCAGGTGCGGGAGCAGGATGGAGAACTCCGGGCGTTCCCGGATAGCCTGCTCGGGACCGACTCCCACACCACCATGATCAACGGCATCGGTGTGATGGGCTGGGGTGTGGGAGGTATTGAAGCCGAGGCGGTCATGCTGGGACAGCCCTACTTCATGCTGATCCCCGAAGTGGTGGGGGTACGCCTGGTGGGCGAACTGCCCGAGGGTGCCACCGCCACGGATCTGGTGCTCACCCTGACGGAGATGCTCCGGAAACATGGTGTGGTGGGCAAATTCGTGGAATACTTTGGCCCCGGGCTGTCCAATCTCCCTCTGCCTGACCGGGCCACCATCGCCAACATGGCACCGGAATATGGATCCACCATGGGTTTCTTCCCCGTGGACCAGCAAACCCTGATTTATCTCAGAGGAACGGCACGGGAATCCCTGATTCCCTGGGTGGAACAGTATACCCGCCTGCAGCACCTGTTCCGTACGGATGATGCACCGGAACCGGAATACTCTTCGGTGCTGGAACTGGATCTCTCCACCGTAGAACCCAGCGTGGCGGGGCCCCGTCGTCCCCAGGATCGAATTCCTCTTGTGCAGATCAAGAAAGCCTTTTATGAGACCCTGGAACAGAACTTCAGCCATCCCGTGCCGGAGGATGGTGCACGGTGGGAAGATGAGGGGGGGGCAACCAGTGGAACGGCGGTGTCCGCCCCCTACCAGGTGGAGGTCCGGGTCAAGGATGAGGAGTTTATTCTCCGGGATGGGTCGGTGGTCATTGCAGCCATCACAAGCTGCACCAACACCTCCAACCCTTCGGTGATGGTGGGAGCAGCGCTGGTTGCCAAACGTGCGGTGGAACGCGGCCTTCGAGTGAAACCCTATGTTAAAACCAGTTTTGCCCCCGGATCCCGCGTGGTGGTGGAATATCTGGAGCGTGCGGGGCTGCTCCCCTATCTGGAAGCACTCCAGTTTCATGTGGTGGGGTTCGGATGCACCACCTGCATTGGCAACAGCGGACCACTTCCGGAAGTGGTGGAGCGTGCCATCCGGGATGGGGATCTGGTGGTGGCTTCCGTACTCTCAGGGAACCGAAACTTTGAAGCGCGAATTCATCCTCTTGTCAAGACCAACTACCTGGCATCTCCGCTCCTTGTGGTCGCCTTCGCGCTGGCAGGACGGATTGACATTGACTTTGAGCATGAACCGCTGGGTTATGACCCCAATGGACAACCGGTCTATCTTCGGGATATCTGGCCCACGCAGCAGGAGATCCGTGACGCGGTGAACCTTTCCCTGGATCCTGAACTCTACCGGAAAAAATATGCAGACGTGTTTACGGGAGAGGAACGCTGGCAGTCGTTGAAGGCGCCGGAAGGGGAGCTCTATGAGTGGGATCCGGGTTCCACCTATATTCAGGAACCTCCCTTTTTCGTGGACATGCCGCTGGATGTTCCCCCGCTTCAGGATATTGAGGAGGCAAGGGTGCTGGTGGTGGCAGGCGACACGGTCACCACAGACCACATCTCGCCAGCCGGTGCCATCCATCCGGAGAGCCCTGCCGGGAAATACCTGATCTCCCGGGGAATTGAACCCAGGAACTTCAACACCTACGGATCCCGCCGTGGGAATCACGAAGTGATGATCCGTGGGACCTTTGCCAATGTGCGGTTCAAGAATCTTCTGGCTGGGGGACGGGAAGGTTGGTGGACCCTGGATCACGAAACCGGAGAAGTAGCACCCATCTATGATGTGGCGATGAAGTATCAATCCAGGGGCGTTCCCCTTCTCGTGATTGCAGGAAAGGAATATGGAACTGGAAGTTCCCGGGACTGGGCAGCCAAGGGGACAGCGCTGCTCGGGGTGCGTGCGGTGATCGCGGAGAGCTTTGAACGGATTCACCGGAGCAACCTGGTGGGCATGGGCGTGCTTCCCCTTCAGTTCCTTCCTGGTGAAAACCGGGAGCGCCTCGGGCTAACCGGTCGGGAGGTGTACACCATTCACGGGATTGCGGAGGGCCTGGAACCAGGGAAGAAGCTCACAGTGGTGGCGAAGGATCCCGACAGTGGTCGTGAG
>JALUJC010000030.1 GCA_027053375.1 Caldifarciminota bacterium | reverse complement strand
CCGGGCATACTCTTCTCGAAACATGAGGCCCAGCGCCCAGAAGTGGAGGGGCTGCCAGAGGAAGAGGACGGCGAACAGCCAGGTGGCCTCCAGGGTCCAGTGCCCCGTAACCCCCACCACGCCCACCACGGGAAGCAACGCGCCAATGGCACTACCGTACACGGCGGCATAGGGGTCGGTGCGCTTACGCAGGGTGTAGACAGGTGTGTACAGAAGGACCGCGCCCGCAAGCAGCAGAGAGGCCATTGGCTGCACACGCCAGGCCACCCCCAGGCCCACCAGCACAAGAATCGTGGCAAAAAAGGCTACAAACAGGGGAACACGCCCAAGCTGCACCAGAGGGCGCCGCCGGGTGCGGGTCATTTTCCGGTCCAGTTCCCGATCCAGGATCTGGTTCCATGCCGCTGCACCGGCACCGGCAAGCGCCACCGCCACCAGCAATTCCCAGGGTACACCCCGGCTCCCTGCAGACCCCACGCGCATCCCGATATAGGTGGTCCACATGCTCAGAAGAACAATGCGTGGCTTGAAAAGCGCGATCCAGGTCATCCAGTTATTCCAATCATCTGCTGATCAAACAGGATCAACCCCAGCATCAGCAGCAGCGTAAACCCGGTCAGGGAGAGATACCCCCAGGTCAGTTTCCCCTCCTCAATCAGGTGCATGAAGAACAACCCCACCAGCGAAGCCTTTACAGTCGCGATGCCCAGTGCCACCACCACATTCCACGCACCCAGCGGGATCCCCGCCACCCAGACGGTCAACCAGGTCAGAAACATCAGGGAAGCCCAGATCAGCGTGTACACGACGGGTCCTGTACGGTGCATGATCACCTCCTATCCAATGAGATACAACAACGGAAACAGATAGATCCAGATCAGATCCACAAGGTGCCAGTACAGCCCCACCACTTCCACACGGGTGGCATCCTCTGTATACAACCCCCCGTTCAACCGGCGCATCAGGAGATATCCGATCAGGGAAAGACCGGCGAGCACATGGAGAGAATGAAGCCCCGTCATCGCAAAATAGAGGGTGAAAAACATCCGTTCGCCGTGAGGCAGGGCCTCCAGGGCGGAGAACCCCGGGAAGAGACCATGATGCACCTTGGCGTGATATTCAAAGGCCTTGTTGATCAGAAAGGCATAGCCCAGCACGAAGGTTCCCAGAAGCATCCACGTTCCCAGCCGACGTCTTCCTTCCCGAACAGCCCACACGGCCAGCGCCATCCACCAGCTGCTGGTGATCAGGAGGATCGTGTTCACGGTTCCCAGGGTGCGGTTGAGTTCCAGGTGCGCCCGGTGAAAAGCCTCTGGATGCTGGGCACGGAACACGGCGTATGTGGTGAAAAGCACGCCGAAAAGCAGGAGTTCCGTGAAAAGAAACAGCCACATTCCAAAGCGAGCACCCTGCGAGCCCGCAAGCTCCTCATGTCCACCGGCGGTTACCGTCTGTGATGTATTCATGCTACCTGCTCCTCCACGTCCACACGGTCATAGGCATAGGGCCCGTCCTCCACCACCGGCGTCTCATGGAAATTGTGCAGGGGGGGAGGGGAATCGGTTTGCCATTCCAGGGAGAGGGCGCCCCAGGGG
>JALUJC010000029.1 GCA_027053375.1 Caldifarciminota bacterium | reverse complement strand
TCCGGACAGTCCTTTCCCGTCTGGATTCCCTGACCGATCCCGACACAAAAGCAGGGGGCGGACAGGCTGTCCACCCCCTGTTGCATTGCACAGAAACAGGAACGCCCTCAGTTTCCCGCTTTTTCCGCTTCCAGATCCTTCTCCAGCAGACTGATTTTTTCTTCCAGCTCTTTCATCCGGGTCAGGTAACCCTGGACTTCCGCATCCTCAAACACGTCCTTCTGGCCCTGACCATGCATTTCGTAAATCCGGCTGCCCAGTTTGGCCATCACCTCTGAAAGTTCCCCTTCCAGACGGGCGATTTCCAGCCGGATCTTCGCGACGCGCGCGGTTTCTTTTGCCTTTTTGGCCGTTGTCTCCGTAATGTCCTGTGCCAGTCTGCGCGCAATCCGCAGATAATCCTCCACCGCAGCAAAAAGGGGCCGTTTCATACGCAACCTCCTGGTGTTTTTCATGTTCTCTCCCAGGGATTCTATCGCATCGGGACCAAACCATCAAGCCCGGGTGTGTTGTGCCAGCAGATGTGGCCCCCAGGATGTCCCGTGCGGCGATATGTTGCCACCGGGAAGGGGGAGAGGGTAATGTCCGAATTCCTGTCCGAACTTCAACGATATCCCATTGCACAGCCACTGGACGATGCTCGGATACGCGGTGAACTTCCCGGGTTTTTTTCAGCGTTTTCTGTACGATGTACGTAGATTGTTCTGTATTTCACTGCATTGTACGCACACATCCCAGCAACAAGGACCGGGACCGCAACCAGGATACGGAAAACCCTGGTGTACATTGCATTTCACGTACTGTAGATCCTGACGGACCTGGATTCCCCTGAATCATGCAGCCCCTCCCCAATGCTTTGTTCGAGGAGGATGCTGTACCCTTTTGTGGAAAGATCCGTGGGAATCCCGGACCTGCAGGAGGAAGGGCATGATCGGGCTTCTGTTGCTGGCGGTGATTCAGCCCACGCTCAATTATGACCTGGGACCCTGTTTCCGGGTGGTTTCCCTGGACGGCTTCCGGGCAAAGGTTCTGGTGAACGTGGAGGTGCGGAAGGGCTCCGATCCGCCGCGGTTTGTATACACCTACGGTGTGATCAACGATCCACAGAGCGCACAGCCCATCTTTCTTGTGGAATTGAATGAGCCTCTTCAAATCCCTGAAAGTATACAATATGCGGACACCCTGATCTGGCCGGCGGCGTGGAACAAACCCTATTGGGTTCCCCGATATCCCTTTCCCACAGAAACGCTTGCGGTGTGGTTCCCCACGCTGGGGACCCGGAAGGTTGCGGTGCAGCGCGGTCCAGTGGGGACGGACAGCACCCCCATTCCTCCGGCCTTTCGTCATCGCCCGGAAGACAGTGTTTATATAGGGACAATGAAATCTCTTGTGTGGAGCAGCCTGGACACAACACATTCAATCCACCCCGGGGACACGCTTCTGGGGATGGGGGCGGTGAGCCGCCTTTTCCCGGCTGTGGGCACCGTGTATATGGAATCGGATGTCATTTCTCCCACCACCTGTGAGGACAGAATCGGACCCGCCATGGACAGCCTGCCCTACGTGCCACCCAACTGGGTGGAGATTGTGGACAGTTTCTATC
>JALUJC010000028.1 GCA_027053375.1 Caldifarciminota bacterium | reverse complement strand
CACCGCGGTTGTTGAGGGTTACACCGTAGCCTGTAAGAGGTTTGGTGGTATCCTCGGGGACACGGACAAGCTGGAAAAACTTCCACTTCCCATCCTGCGTCCCTACTGTGGTATCATCGGAAGCACGTAACGCGGGGTCAACCACGTAATAGGCCATACTCGCCGGAACCACATTCACAGACATTTTCAAACCCTGGATGGCGTATACAGGTGTTCCATCCGGAGTCTTGAACTCCAGCAATCCAGGAGCATACCCCATCCACCGCGTACCATAATCCAGCCACGAGAGGGGTTGATGGAGGAGGAAGGGTGTCCATGTGTTGTTTTTCACGCGGTAGAAAGAAAGGCGGAAGTCGGTCGGTGCATCTCCGGAAGTGCTTACAGGACCAAAGTATTCAAGGAGCGCGATATATTCTTCCGTGGTGTCCAGTGCGCCGGTGTCCACGGGCTGGATCAGATCAAAGGAGAACCAGTCCCTGATACGATCCGTTGCAGCATAGGTTCCTTCAGAGAAACGGAAATTGGCGGGTGGCGTACGGGGCACCACACCAAGCTGGCTATCCGGACCCAGGGCCGAAGCAGCGGCCACAAGAGAGAAGGGCCGCACACCAATGGTATCCCCCGTACTTGTATCTATCGCGTATGTTTGCCAGTTCAGGTCATAGGCCTCCAGGCGATAGAAATAGCGGACCCCATTCGTGAGACCACTGTCCACGAAGAAATGTAAGAGACCGTTGTCCGACCCCACAACCAGCGTGTCCCCATAAACCTCGTTTCCGGCACCGTTTACAAAGGTATCAATGTAGAATACCGTGAAGCCGTTGGCGAGATCCCACATTCCAAGCGTATCCCAGTGCTCTCCATCCAGACTGCGAAGCAGACGATAACCCTCGAAGTCAAACTCTCGATACGCAGGGTTATAAAAGTCTGACGTGGGATCCGATGCGATATCATAGAAGTCATCACGCGAAGATTCCGCCACATCATCCCAGTAAAGGGTAACCTTCTGAAATCCGGGGATGGCTGTCAGGTGGGGCGTCTGGGGTGGACGTGCGGAGGCAAAGTTGTTTTTATAAATCCCGAGTGTGGCTTTGGCCGTATTTAGCAGTGAAGCCGTGTCGGAGGCCACGAACGCAGCACCGATAAATTCCACAACCTCACCCGGGACCATGCGGAATGGACCGGAGACCTGCATGAAACGCTTGTCTCCGGGACCGTAGATATCATCCATGTAGGGGTTCCATCCGCCGCCTGCCGTCGGAGGATCCCAGCCCACCATCAGGGTATACCGCTCTTTGTCGTTCGCAGGATCAATCTGAAGCGTGAAGATTTTAAAAGCCGTCATCCCAAGTTCTTCCCCGGGATGCACGGTGTCCGACACCTGGGTTCCGATGGAATCATGTATGATGATATCCCCATACTCGGGATCCGCGGTCGGCGTTTTCAGCAGCATGGAGCCGATTACACCGGGAACGCCGTCTCCCTTGGGCCCTCGCCAGCCTGCCTCTGGCTCGGTTTGATATTGATAGGCAAGGTTGAGCAAGGTGGGGGCAGTATCCCCGGGGAATGTGTAAAAGCGAATGAAGCCCACAAGGTCGTTGGCATTCTGTCCTGCCTCATTCCCCAGGTCATCGTCGTACGTAAAGGCCACATACACCGAATCCAGGGTATCGCCGCTCACGTTCTGGATCTGGTACCCAAGGAACACGATGTTATCCAGCCCCGCGATGGTCCAGGTGTAGGCATACTGCTGGAAAAACAGGCCAATGGGGGCACTTCCCGGCTCCTGAGACGCGGCATCCAGATCCACAAAACGCATGACCGCATCGGTGAAAGACACGATGCTGTCCGTTCCGTCTGAAGCTTTAAGGGGCCAGGAATACCCTTCCGCGG
Source organism: Caldifarciminota bacterium (assembly GCA_027053375.1). Lineage (GTDB taxonomy): Bacteria > Hydrothermota > Hydrothermia > S141-80 > S141-80 > JALUJC01. Next base: position 3,846 of record JALUJC010000028.1, on the reverse strand, counting down.
TGGTCACGCCATAGATGTGCACCCGATCGTAGGGATCGCCCGCAGCGGTGGCATAGTCCAGAGAGTCCGCCCCCCAGTGTGCAGGTACCATCTCCGATTCCCCGCTGTTGGGGTTGTAACCGAAAGTAACCAGCGTATCCGAGCCTTTCTTAGCACCCACCCAGATCCCTGCACCAAAGATATAGGTTTCCAGAGGACGTGTGCAGGGCCACCAGGCACCCGAACCATCCGTCTGCGGGTTGTGACCAAACATCCCATAGTTGGTCAACCACATGCAAAAGTTGTTGCCCTTCAGGGCACGACCATCGTAAATACGGCTTCCACCGGTCGCGCCCGTGGCCGTCCGGGCGGACAACCCGCCCGGAACAGCCATCAGGGCAGCAAGAATCACCGTAAAAGTCCGTTTCATCGTCCACCCTCCTCGTTCAATCAAAAGCGAAACTGCAACCCAAGACGAATCACCCTGGGGATGTCATAGTTGTTGGGATTTGCCTGGTAATCCCGCATGGCCATAAGGTAGGACTCATACTGCTCCTGGGGTGTCAGCACACCATCGCCATTCAGATCCCGGAATGGGTTGTAACCAGCATCTCCGATCTGGTATGTGTTAGGGAATTGTGCAAGGGTAATGGTCTGTGCAGCGCCGTTGTCGTCAGGCTTCCCGGTGGAACTGTACACATCCAGCACATTTTTCAGATTGAACAGATTCAGCACCTCAAAGAAGGCCTCCACAGAGAGCCGATCGGAGACCTTAAAGGGCTTCACAAGTCGCAGATCCGTCTGGTGGGTCCAGGGCATCCGTTCGGAGTAGGGTTCACCCACAAGATTTCCACGCAGATCTGTGGGTGTGTAGGGAGCGCCACTCTGGCTCCGGTGCACAATGCTGACCGTAAGATCGCGAAGGAGGAAGTTGGGATACCGATCCGCGGTGAAACGATAGTTTACCTGGGCCACCAGGGTGTGGGTGTGGTCATAGCTGAGCGGGTACACAGAGTGCGGAACGGGAAGTGGATCGCCCGTGATGGGATCCTGCCCATAGAAATTGGTGTAACTGTTAGAATAGGATTCGTACGGATCAGCAGCCGTGCCTTTGGCCACCTGGAAGGTGTAACTCAGCTGATAATCCAGAGGCAGGCCCCGTTTCTGGTAGGTGACCTCCACCCCCTTGACATTCCCGTAATCCGCATTGGAATAGATAAAGAAGGGCTGAGGCAGCACCTTCACTTCACGGGTTCCAATCCATCCGTAAATATCCCGGTAGAACGCCGTCACATCAAGGGCGGTGTTCTCCGTGAGCTGGGTGGCAAGCCCCGCCTCATAGGCGATCTGGCGTTCCGCATCCAGCACCGGGTTGCCCACAATTTCATTCCCACGGACCTGGGTGATGGGTTTCTGCGTGGCTTCATAGAGATAGATCAGGGGCGGTGCCTGGAAGAAGTAGCCATAGAAAAAGTGAAACCGCTGCCGCTCGGTCACCGGGAAGGAGAACGCAAAGCGAGGAGAGAACTGCCACCGACCCTGTGCCTGCTTCTTCAACGTATCCTGCGGACGGAACTGAATGATGGCGTTGGGGGGAATGGTGGAGACATCAATGAAGTAGTTGTAATTGGGATCCAGGTAGTCCAGACGGATACCCACATTGGAGATCAGGCCGCCGTATTCCATCTTGTCCTGAATGTATGCTGCTGCCTGGAAGGGTGTCACATCAATGTCCGTATAGAAAGGATTCTGACTGTACGGGAGTGAATTGTAGTAATACTGGATATGATGGCGGCGATACTCCACCCCGGTTTTGACCTCATTGTACCGGTTGGCCTGCCAGGTGAAATCTGCTTTCAAACTCTGGGTGATCTCGTTTCGAACGGAGAACACGCGATAGGTCCCATGCTGGAGAAAACGGACATAAGACTGGTCCGCGACCCCCCAAGGGTTGTCGTCCCAGTAGTTGGGCTGGCTGTAATAATCCATATTCTGGAAACGGACAAAGCCCATTTCGGGTTCCACCGTTCGGCTGGTATGCCATTCCCGCCAGTCGGTAGAGAAGGCAAGTCCGCGCTGGAGTCCATCAAAGAAGGGGAATTCCTCCTTGATAATTCCGATCCCCCGTCGCTGGATGAAATAGCCGGCATTGATGGTGTAAAAGAACTTGTCGCTCACCACATGGTTCCAGGTGGCTGTGATCTGCCGCGTCAGGCGTGCATCCGTACGGAACTGATCCAGCATATACTTATACCGCTGGTCGTAGTTACGCTGACGAGCCTCCACTGTTCCCAGAAATGCAAGGTTCAGTTTGGCGCCTTTCATGGGGAGAACCGTCAGCTTGGCCTGATAATTGAACTGGTTGCTTTTCGTATGGGGCAGCATGTAGGGATGGTCCTTGTACCACTGCTGCCAGTATTTGGCCATGCTGTACAATTCTGGGAGGGGTGTGGTGCCGCCGGGCAGGGTGTTGGCGGAATCATCCACATAGGCCCGGAACTGCGGCGTCCCGTTCTCGTATGCCGCGATGATGGGATAATTGGGCACATGGTTCCAGCCCGCGACCCCATCCCGCGCTTCGTTGTACAGGGAGACAAAATAACGGAGTTCTTTTGAAATACTCCCACCCAAATAGGCTTCCTGTACGTTGTATCCCGTGTTGTACTTGGTGGGAAGAATGGCGTTGGTCCGCAGGTTCAGTCCCCCGCTGAAACGATCACTTCCTTCCCGGGTCACGATGTTCACAATCCCGGAGAGTGCCTGTCCATATTCGGCGGCATATCCACCGGTGATCAGGGACATTTCCTGAATGGCGCTGGTGTTCACGTTCACAAAGAAGCCGCCGAACAGAGGAGACGTCACCTGCATCCCATCCACGTAATACGCCACCTCATCCGTGCGGCCACCACGGATCACGTTGGGCTGCGTCACACCTGCCTGCAGGCTCAACGCCGCCTGGAAGTTTGTATAGGGAAGATTCTGGAGGTCCGTTACGTCCACGGTCCGCTTGGTTTCGGTCGCTGTGGGGTTCACCAGGGGCTCTTTCGCGGTGACCACCACCTCTTCCACCTTCACCCCTTCGGGCTGAAGGGCGGCGTTCAGAACGGTGGTCTGGTCCACGACGATTTTCACGTTTTTCACCTGGTAGTCCTGGTACCCCAGATAGGAAAAGGTCACGGTGTAGGTGCCGGGCGGGATGTTCAGGACGGTATAATATCCATCCTCATCCGCCGCAGCGCCCAGACCCGTCCCCTCAATCACCACATTGGCGAAGGGGAGGGGTTCACCGGTCTGGGCATCGGTAATCCGACCGGCGAGTTTCCCCGTGACTCCCGCCAGCAAGGGGGTCACCCCCAGCGCCAGGAGGAGCCAGAGACGCAACGTTCTCATCGAGAACCTCCTTTTGGGTAACATTCTCTATTTATCTCTGCAAACGGAAAATGAAGGGGATCATCACCCACACCTTCACAGGACGATCCCGCTGCATACCCGGTTTAAACTTAAACTTTTTGGCCGCCTCAATGGCGGCTTCGTTAAAGATCTCGTTGTCGGACTTCAGCACCTGGGCACGGATTACATTCCCGCTTTCATCCACAAGCGCCCGTACCATCACCCGCCCCTCAATCCCTGCTTTCCGGGCAAGTTCAGGATATCGCGGCTGCGCGCGCTTGATGACCTGAGGTCGCACTTCCACCGCATAGAATTCAAATGCTTCCTGTGTTGTAGGAGGAGGGGGCGCTTCCAGTTCATTAAACTCCGTCGTAGGCGCAATTTCAACTTCTTCCTCCTGCGCCTCTTCTTCGGTGGTGGCCTCTTCCACCTCCACCTTGGGTTTGGGCGGGGGTGGGGGTTCTTCCACTTCTGTGG
>JALUJC010000027.1 GCA_027053375.1 Caldifarciminota bacterium | reverse complement strand
GTTCCCCAATCACCTTCCCGATCCCACCGTGGTCCGCTATATGAAGGATGCCATCCAGCGTGTGAAAGACGTGGGGGCAGATCTTGGAATCGGCCTGGACGGCGATGGGGACCGCATCGGGGCGGTCACAGGAGACGGGGAACTGTTGTTCGGGGACCGTCTGCTGGGCATCTTTGCCAGGGATGTTCTGGAGCGAAACCCCGGGGCCACGATTATCTTTGACGTGAAATGCTCCCAGGGTCTGGTGGAGGCCATTCGCCAGTGGGGCGGCACCCCCCTCATGTGGAAAACGGGTCATGCGCTGCTGAAGGAGAAGTTGCGGGAAACCGGTGCACCCCTCGCAGGTGAGATGTCCGGTCATATCTTCTTTAAAGACGGGTACTATGGATTTGATGATGCGCTCTATGCAACACTCCGCCTGCTCTCCATCCTGTCACGCTGGGGGATGAGCCTCCGTGAGGCGGCCGATCTGATTCCGTCGTACCCCGCCACACCGGAAATCCGTGTGGGCTGTCCGGATCATCGCAAGTTTGAGGTGGTGAAGGCGCTGGTGAACTCCTTCAAACAGGAAGGGTACGAGGTGATCGACATTGATGGTGCGCGCATCCAGTTTCCTGACGGGTTCGCGCTGGTACGTGCCTCCAACACCCAGCCCGTTCTTGTCCTGCGGGTAGAAGCCCGGACGCCGGAACGGCTGGAAGAACTGAAAACATTCCTTTACGACCGCCTGAAAGCCTTTCCGGAGATTGATTTCAGCGAAGGAGGTCACTGATGCCCGTGGAGGTCCGCCGAATCGGGGTGCTCACTTCCGGTGGGGATGCCCCGGGAATGAACGCCGCCATTCGCGCGGTGGTGCGGACCGGCATCGAGGAAGGGTTCCAGGTCTATGGATTCCTGGGAGGGTATGAAGGGCTTGTCCATGGTAAATTCCGCCACATGGACTTTGAAGCCATCGGTGGAACGCTCCAGCGAGGTGGAACCATTCTCTATTCCTCACGATTCCCTGCATTCAAAGAGGAATCTGTACGAAAGCAGGCACTGGATGTGATTGAAGACCTGAACCTGGACGGGCTGATTGTGATCGGCGGGGAGGGTTCGCTGAAAGGGGCTTATGCCCTCTCACGGATGGGTGTCCCGGTGGTGGGGATTCCTGCCAGCATTGACAATGACGTGTATGGGACAGACGATTCCATTGGTGCCGACACGGCCCTCAATGCGATTGTGCGGGCCATTGATACCATCAAAGACACGGCCTCTTCCCATCATCGCGCCTTCGTGGTGGAGGTCATGGGCAACCGCTCCGGATACCTCGCGCTCCTGGCCGCTGTTGCCTCCGGTGCTGAAGCCGCCATTATCCCGGAACGTCCGACGGATTACGCGAAACTCGCCCGGATGCTGAACCGGAGGGCCCGCGAAGGCCGTACCAACTCCATTGTGGTGGTGAGTGAAGCGGTGGCCACAGCACAGGAGGTCATGAATCGACTCCGGGAAGCGGGTGTGGACTATGAGCTGCGGGCAACCGTTCTGGGGCACCTCCAGCGGGGTGGTAGCCCCACGTTCTATGACCGGATCATTGCCAGCCATTTTGGCATGCGGGCGGTGCTGGCCCTCCGGGA
>JALUJC010000026.1 GCA_027053375.1 Caldifarciminota bacterium | reverse complement strand
CCCCCGGACCCACCGCCTCCACCACACCAGCAGACTCGTGTCCAAGAATCAGAGGGGGATGGATATGCTCCGCCGACCAGGGATCCCAGCGATAAATATGTACATCGGTCCCGCAAATGGAAGCACGTTCCACACGAATCCGGATCTCTCCAGGACCCGGTTCAGGAATCGGGACCTCCCGGAGTTCCACCCCGGGACCGGGTGCCGCTTTGACAATGGCCTTCATGGTCTTCATGTGCGGTCCTCCTGTGCGTCTTCGGGCGTCTGGATGCTCCGGCACGACACCCCCCGAAGGGTTTTGCCCACCAGACCGCACAGGACCCGCCCCACACCCAGTTCCAGGAAGGTTCTGGCACCCTGCTGGTAGGCAGTGGCAAGCATGGTGGTGAAACGTACGGGACTTCTCAGCTGCACACGAAGAGAAGCCCGAAGCCGATCGGGATCGTCCAGCATCTCACCGGTAGGGTTGACAATAATGGGATACCGGGGCGGGCGGAAGGGCAGGGTATCAAGGAACGCGGCATATTCCAGGGCCGCTTCTTCCATCAGGGGAGAATGAAAGGCAGCCGAGACCTGCAGTGGAACCACCCGCCGTGCACCCGCCTCTTTGATCCTGGGCAGCAGACGCTGAAGGGCCTCCCGATCACCGGAGATCACCAGCTGAGACGGGGTGTTCTCATTGGCGATCACCACCCGGGGTTCCTCCTGCAACAGGGCTTCCAGTTGATCCCGATCCATCCCGATCACCGCAGCCATGGTCCCGGGCCAGCGATCTCCGGCTGCGCCCATGAGTTCTCCGCGGCGAAGCACCGCGCGAAACGCCTCTTCAAAGGACCACACCCCGGCCACAGCATAGGCCGTGAGTTCTCCCAGGCTGTGTCCAAGCACCGCATCTGGTTGCTGTCCCCGGGAAAACATCCAGTCTGCCACGGCATATCCCGCCACAAACAATGCAGGTTGTGCCACCCGTGTATCGGTCAGACGTTCCTGGGGACCCTCAAACATGATCTCCCGGAGAGGAAAGGGAGCCATCTCATCGGCAAAATCCACCCAGCGGCGGACCTGCGCATCGGCCTCATAAAAAGCATGCAGCATGCCCACCTTCTGGGAACCCTGTCCGGGAAACATCCAGATCGTTCGCACGGCGCAATTATACGCAATGCCGCAGGGTGGATCAAACACTGTGGGAACGCACAACCGAACGCCCCTTCAACACACCCTCAGGCGTCCGCAGAGGGTTCCCCTTCCTCTGCCAGGTCGGCGGCACGTGAACGAAGCACCTTTGCCAGGTTCACATCATGTTCAATCCCCTCAAGGGGATTTTTCGGGGGCCAGACCCCGAGAATCCGGGCCTGTTCCACCAGCGACCAGAAAATGCGCGCGTTTTCCTCCCACGTTGCCTTTTGCTGACGTATCCACTGTTTTTCAAACGCTGCCCACGTTTGGCGGTCTCGTATCATCACCCGGCCTCCGGATTGGAGATCTTCCCCGTAATAAGAGTATACATGGTTATCCGTGAACCTTCAGGAGCAAAAGACCTTGTCGGGACCGCACGCAGGCTGTATCTTTTGGACGCCATGAACAACACTGTGACCACGCTCCGGGTGGAGGATCTT
>JALUJC010000025.1 GCA_027053375.1 Caldifarciminota bacterium | reverse complement strand
CTGGATATGTGCAGTCTGGGGGGAAATGTGGCTGAAAACGCCGGGGGTCCCCGCGCCCTCAAGTATGGCGTGACCAAGCATTACCTGCTGGAAGTGGAGGTGGTGGACGGAAGGGGAGAACGGTTCCACCTGGGCAAACCCACGAAAAAGTGGGTGGTGGGCTATGACCTGCTCAGCCTTGTGTCGGGGTCGGAAGGGACCCTGGGGATTTTCACCGAAATCACTGTGCGCCTGCTCCCCCGGCCCTCCGTGCTCCGAACCCTCTGGGCACTCTTCCCCGATGAACTCTCTGCCTCACGCGCTGTAAGTGAGATGATCCGGTCCGGGCTCCTTCCTCGTGTTCTGGAATTTGCCGATCGCTACAGCATTGAGGCCATTCGAAACCGCCTTCCCGACCTGCCCACTCATGTGGCAAGTTTTCTGCTGATTGAATTTGACGGGAACCAGGCACAGGCCGTGGATGAGGAAGTGATGCGGGCCGCGGACATCCTGGAACGACATCAGGTGATGGAACTGTTTGCCGCAGAGGATCCCTCCACAAGAGAACGCCTCTGGGCGGCACGTCGGGCCATTCTTCCTTCCCTTGAAGTCTACGGCAAAGTCCGATCGGAGGATGTGGTGGTGCCCCGACGCCGGATCCCCGATCTGGTGGAAGCGGTGCACCGCCTGCGGGAACGCACCAGACTTCCCATTGTGATCTTCGGCCATGCAGGGGATGGAAACCTTCACGTCAACTTTACCAGTCAGGATCCCATGGATCCCTCACTGGAATCTGCAATCCGCGAACTCTACCAGACGGTGCTGGACATGGAGGGCACCATCGCAGGAGAACATGGAATCGGCCTGATCAAACGGAAATTCATCACCATGGAGGTTCCCCCTTTCGTGCTGCATCAGATGCGCAGCATCAAGGGGCTCTGGGATCCGGCAGGCATCCTGAACCCGGGGAAAATTTTCCCCGATCAGTGAACTTCCCGGGAGATCTGAAGCGCCAGCTCCCGCACCCGGGCGCGAATGGCTTCCTCATCCAGTCCCTGGATTTCCCCCTTGTAGAGCAGGGGTTTACCCCGCACCCAGACACTGTCCACGTCGGTGGTTTTCGCCGCATACACCAGCCAGGAATAAGGATCATAAAGGGGCACAGCGTGCGAGCGATCCGTGCGAACAAGCACCAGGTCCGCCTCTTTCCCCGGTTCCAGGGAACCGATGCGCCCATCCAGATGGAGCACACGGGCACCGCCCAGGGTCGCCAGTTCCACCATGGTCTTTGCAGACGCCACCGTGGGATCCAGCTGGACCCCTTTGTGCAGCAGCGCAGCCGTTCGCATTTCTCCGATCATGTCCAGGTCGTTGTTGGAAGCCACGCCATCGGTCCCCAGCCCCACCCGGATGCCATCGTTGAGAAAGGCCATCAGCGGTGCCACACCCGAAGCGAGTTTCAGATTGCTTTCGGGGCAGTGCGCCACAGCGGTATCGGTGGACCTGTAGAGGGAGCGCTCCTCTTCATCCACCCACACGGAGTGTGCACCCACCACGCGGTCCCCAAGAAACCCCAGGTTGTGAAGATGACGCACGGGCGTGGTGCCATACCGCTCCCGGATGGTCTCCACTTCCGCCCG
>JALUJC010000024.1 GCA_027053375.1 Caldifarciminota bacterium | reverse complement strand
ATACTTGGCCCCAAGCCCGTCTCCTACTCCCGCATCCGCCGCATCTGGGAGACCACCCGCCGCTTCTGGCAGGACATTGCACCCACTGACGCGCCGCCCAAGGAATTGCGGGACTTCTGCAACAATAACGGGCTGAACCTCGAAGACCTCTGGGAAGGGCCGTTGGGCCTGGAAAAGTCTTTGATCGGACAGGTGATCGGCCAGGCCGGGCCGAGGCTGCTTATCCAGGGTTCACTGCAACCTCGCCAGCAAAGGAACAAACCGGCTCCCTACCACGCGTATGAACTTCGACTCGGCCGGGTCAAAATCGGCGTGTTGTGGGACCCGGAACGGCAGGGTTTCATAACCCTGGAGAATCTGGCCTATATCGCGAAACAACTCGGGTATATACCACCCAAGACTGAATCACGTGAAGACGAGCAAGGGGTTGAGGAACGTGAATCTTTGCATCGGTGGGCCGCCGAGATCGTGCGTCAGGAAATTCAGGGCCAGAGGCTCACGCTTGAAGAACCTCCAGAGTATGGCGGCCGCAGTCAGGAGTGGGGCACAATTGACATCCAAGAGGTTAAGCCATTGCCTCAATCCTATGTCCCCATGGTCCCCATCCTCGCCGAAGCCCGCACCTTCATGGCCCTGGTGCCCGCGGATAGGGCTATGGACGTGGTGCAGGCCATCAAAACCAAATATGAGCGGGAGATGGGCAAGGTGCGCAACCGCCTGCCCCTGCACATCGGCATCGTCTTCGCCGACGCCCGCCAGCCGCTTCGGATTGCGCTTGATGCCGGGAAAAGAATGCTTGCGCAGAAGGCCCAACCGCTCCTCTGGAAAGTGGTTTGCGCTGCGCGGAAGGCCATTGAAAAAGAGGATGCGTTGCCCAAGCGTTTTCACAGCGACCGAAACGGTCAGTTCAAAGAATGGTTTGAAATTCTGCTGGAGACCGGGGACGGAGAAAGACTCCGCCGGATCACCTGGTACGTCCCCGCCGTTATGGGCGATGGGAAGACCGAAGATCGTTGGTATCCTTATGTGTTTCTTGCCCAAAAAGACGAACCCAAGGACCGCCAGATATACTATGAGGCCACCAACCCCTGGAACAGAGACCATCCCTGGCTGGTCCATGTTTCTCAACTCCGCCCCTGTGATGTGATCTATTTCACACCCGCCACGCTGGACTTCATCTGGCTGGATCACGCCGGCACACGCTTTGAGATCGCCTATGACGAAGACGGCCGACGCCGCGGCACCTTCCACCGGCCGTACCTCCTGGACGAACTGGACGACCTGTTTGCATGCTGGGAGATGCTCGCACGAGACCTGGGGACCCGCCAGATCCACCAGGTGCGGAACCTCATGGAGACCCGGCGAGCAGAATGGTTTGAGAAATCGGGAGCGTCCCTCCAGGATGAAACTTTCCGGGCCTTCTGCGAAAGCGTTCTGAAAAACGCTCAATGGATCGCCAGGCCTGCAGAATCCGGGTTGAAACGCCTCACCCACTGGGCGGTTACGGGTTTGCTGGCCGATGCGGTGGAACTCTTCCACCACATCATGAAACAGAAACCGGTGGGAGAGGAGAGGGCGTGATGCTTAAACAATGGCACGGAGAATACGGAGGAAAACTTCTTCTCTGGGCTCCGTGAAAAATCTGACGAAAAGGAGGCAGAGGATGAGCCATGGCCCCAGAACCTATCGCTTTTTTCTGATGACCGTGGATCCCGTGCATATCGGCACGGGGGGCACACGGCTGGGGCGGGTGGATCTGGACATCGTGCGGGAAGCCGGAACCCGCCTTCCCCTGATCCCGGGGACCAGCCTGCATGGAACCATCCGCCACTATGCCGCCCACCGTTACGGCAAGCCACAATGTGCGGGCCAGGGCAAAACCCACTGTGGACGGCCCACCTGTCCCATCTGCTCTACTTTCGGCTATGCCCGGGACCGGGAGGGCGGACGGGCCGGTGTGGTGGCCATCGGCGATGCCCGCATCCTGCTTTTCCCTGTGTATTCCATGGTCGGCCCGGTGTGGGTGACCAGCCCGTCGGCGTTGGAGGCCGCTGGCTTTGGATCCCACAAGGTTTCTCCAGGTCAGGTCTGCTGGGGAGGAAACAATAGTGAGCTTCCTACAGACAAACCACTCAACCTTGGCTGGCTGATGGTGGAACGTGAAAACAACTTGCCTTCGATTACCTGGCATGGGGTACCTGACCAAATCCAAAAGCGTGTCGTCCTGGTCCCGGACAAACTTTTTTCTCAAATCGTGAACAGCAACCTGGAAGTCCGCACGTCGGTGAGCATCAATCCGGGGACGGGAGCCGCAGAAGAAGGCGCGCTCTTCACCTATGAGGCCATCCCTCGCGCCACTGTCCTCTGGATGGATGTGGTGGTGCGGGAGGATCGGGATCGCTTTCCGGACAAAGCCAGATGGCAGGAGGTGTATGAATCGGTCAAAGAGAGCGAACTGCCTGAAACGATGCCCGAAAAGGAAACGGAAGTGGAGAAAGCCCTGAGAACCCTGGGGTATGTTCAGGAACGTCCCGGACCGTCAGACGAGAACGACGCGAACGCACGGCAAAATTACGGACAGGAGAAAGAAGCCTACTGGCGGAAGGTGAAGGACAGTTTCAAAGCGTTTCAACGCGTTATGGAATCCCTGGACTGGAAAAACCCGAAAGACATTGTACGCTTTGGCCTTGAATGGGCTGAACATCTGGGCGTGGGCGGCATGGGGACGCGAGGGTTCGGGCGCATTCGTGAACTGGCCTATGTGGAAGTTGAAAACCATGCTGTGAAGGAACCCTGTCAACCGGACACACACGGGGATATGGAGGAAACATCTTCGTAACCCTTCATGGATTCGCAGGAGGTGCACGATGAGCACGCCGAAAACCCTGGATTATCTGGCGGTGAAAATTGCTCAGGAGATGGTCACAGAAGCAACCTCTCCTACCATTGGAGCAGATCCGAAGGATCTTGAAAATCTCGTGACCAGAGCCCTGGGCGTGTTACAGGCGCAGGGTGTGTATGCGCTGTATTTGTATCTTTACAGCCAGAGTGGCGAGAAAAAACCGATCCAGAAAGCCGCGGCCTGCATCGTGGCGAAGCTGTGGAAAGCCCTGGAAGAAGAGCCTGTTAAAAAGCTTTTCGACCTTTCAACCGGGCAAGTACAATCCTGGGGAGATATGCTTAAGAAAAAAAACAATATCCTGCGCCAGGTTGCCGAAAGCCTCACCGCCGAGCTGGACACGCTCCTCCTCATCCGCGATCTGTATGAACAGACCCTGATCTATGCACGATACCATGCCAAGACCCTGGACAAGGATTTTTCCTGATATGGAATGGAAACACTGCGCGCTCATCTGGCGGGTGAAGTCTCCCATCCATGTGGGGCTTCGTAGATCCGGGAACCTCATGCAAACCCGCCCCTATATCCCCTGGCGGGTGTGGGGTGCCGCTTTCACCCGGGTCCTGACCGAACGCCTCCCATCAGGCTCTGGGGTGCCCTATCAGGACGTGGGAAAACTCCTTGAACAAAATTTCCGTTTTGGATATGCCTGGCCTGCCGTGCTGAAAGATGGGAAATCTGGGAAAGCTGTAGAGGACTATGAGGTTTTGTTCAACGAGTGGGTAAATAACCGCGAACTTTTTGAATATCGTTTGCTTGACGCCCGGGAGGGTACAGCGCGGGATGCCCTGGCCCATACGGCAGAGGAGGGAACGCTCCATCATGTGGAATTCCTCATGCCCAACACCCGGGACACCGGGGAGCCGGTGTTTCTGGCCCTGGATCTCTGGGTGCGGGAACCGATGGAACTCTCCGGGACTCCTGAACCGGTTCAGAACCTCCTCAAGGGATGGGAGGAGCACACGCGTTTCCTCCAGATCGGGGGAGAACGGACGTACGGATGGGGTCGGGTGGAGAGATGTTTGTGTTTTGAGGGTCACAGGGAGACCCTGGTGGGTCGTCTGACGTGGGTGGAGGAAAAAGGTGAGATTCGTGTGAGGATCAATAAGAACAAGCGTATTCCTTTTCATGTCTTTTCAACACAGGATCAGAATTTTGTGGGTCCAGTTGAGGTGCTGGCAGGATATCGTAATACCGGGAAAACTTTTCTGATCCCCTCTCCGCCCGTGATGTACGCTCCCGGAGCAGTGGTGATGGAACCCTGTGAGGTGATCCCGGATCCTGGCGTGGGATTCAGAAGCCTTAATAATCGTATCTTATAAATGACGGGATGTGAACATGAAGGTGAAGGGGCTGGTGCACACTTCCTTCCCCTGGCTTCTTCTGCGGGTGGTGGGGGTGACCGGGATCATGGGGTTTGTGCTCTGGTTTTTTCTCCGGGGTACAGGTGTTGAACGGATTTCTTTTGCTTTCTGGGTCAATGTGTTCCTGATGCTGTGGGCGACCCTTGCACGGGTGAATGCGTGGGTCCATTTGCCGGAGCGCTACTGGCGGGTTCACAATCGTGAGGTTCGCCTCTACCGGGCCCTGAGACTCCGGTATGCGCAGCGGTTTCTGGCGCGATACAACCTGTTCAATCCCCGTCTCCGGTCGGGAAGGAAACCCAGGGACCTGGCTGTTCTGGATCAGGAGATCCGTGACGCAGAGACGGGACATCTGGTGGTGCTTGTTCTGGTCGGTGTGCTGGCGATCCTGGCACTCTGTCAGGGCAGGGTTCGGTTGGCCCTTGCGCTGACAGGATTCAATGGGTTGCTGAACGGGATTCCAGTGGTCGTACAGCGGTACAACCGGGCACGACTGCGGCGAATATACCTGCGCAGGAACACCGGTTTCTGAGCGGGCGTGCCCTGTTCCCCTGTAGCGTTGCAACACATGTTGACCCGTCTGGGGTGGTGCAGGCAGGAACTGCGTGGTGTACATCACCGCTAGATCGTCCAACAACACCACAGGAAAAAATGGGGGTTCTTCCGGGGCACCGTACAGTTCCACAAATCTCTCCCACGGTGTCTTCCCGCCCATCCCCGCCCCAAAATGGGCACGCTTCATGTTGTAAAACCATATCCACCGCGCTGCCTCCACAAGAAACTGTCTCACGTCTCCCACTTCAAGAATCCGCGGAACATAGAACTCTTCATCATCCATCCGGTGACTCCGCTCCACTCGCCCGTTATACTGCTTCCTCCCCATGGGATACCTCACCATCTGCGCACCCACAGGCAGCAGATCCCGGATGTTGATCTCCGCCAGCCTCTCAGGATGGGTCCCTCCAAATTCTTCCCCATGGTCCGTCTGTAACACCATCCATCCCTTAAGCCCAAGCTTCCGCATCCAGCCTACCCCTAACACCATCCCCAGTCGGCTGCTCTCGCGGCTCAATCGGTGAGCATAAAACACCAGCCTCAACCGGCTACGGGCCTCCAGCAGGGTGAGTTGATACCGGGGCAATCCCCGCTTCCGGATATGGTCATACCGCCGGCTCCCCAGCGCCTTCCTGTCCAGAATGTGTTTCCAGTCTACCTGGAACGGAATGACATCTTCATGATCCCGGTAGGTCTCCCACGTCCACACCGCAGGATAAAGGGTTTTCTCCTTTCTCTTTCTCCTCTGCATCCTCGCCATGCCTTCCCGCCGGAGGATGCGCCATACCGTCACCGGGTGGATCCGGATCCCCTCGTCGTGATACAGCTGTCCCGCAATCCGTCGACTTCCCCAGGAGGGCATGGCCTCTTTCCAGGTCAGCACTTTTTGCACCACTTCCTGCGGAGTTTCCCGGGGCGATTGATGAGGCTTCCGGCTGCGGGGATGCAGCCCCTTTTCCCCCTCTTCC
>JALUJC010000023.1 GCA_027053375.1 Caldifarciminota bacterium | reverse complement strand
TTCGGCGATGGATGCGCTCCGACCCGGTGGTGTGATGGTCTATTCCACCTGCACGTTGACGCCCTATGAAAACGAAGCGGTGCTTGCATGGTTGCTTGAACAGCGTCCGGAAGCGGAGATTCTTCCGCTTCCCCCCTTGCCCCTGAACCTCACGCCCGGTCTTACACATTTTCGGGATCAGCAATTTCCTGAAGCGGTTCGCCGGGCAGCAAGGCTGTATCCCCACCTCAACCACACGGAAGGTTTTTTCGTTGCGCGTATTCAGAAGAGGCCCACATGACCCCGCGCACTTTTGGAATTTATGTTCATATTCCTTTCTGTGTCCGTGCCTGTCCCTACTGTGCACACAACAAAATCACCCGGTGGGACGAGGAAGTCCTGGCCCATTATGTGGAGGCCCTGTTACGGGAGGCCCGAATATGGGCAGGGTCGCTGGCACATCGCCCGGTTGAGAGCCTGTATATCGGAGGGGGGACCCCCAGCGTTCTTCCATTGCATCTGATGGAAAAATTGATCCTGGGATTGCGTTCCCTTTTCCCGGGTCTTGAAGCGACCCGGGGAGAAAGGAAGCCGGAAATCACGGTGGAAATGAATCCGGAACATGTGACCCCGGAACGCATTCAGCATCTTCAGGGGCTCGGGGTGGAACGGATCTCCCTGGGTGTCCAGAGCCTGATCCCGGAAGAACTGCGTTTTCTTGGACGAACCCACCAGCCCGCCCATGTATTCCGGGCGATAGAAATCCTTCACCGGGTCGGCATCCCGGAGCGCAGCGTGGACCTGATTTTCGGGTTTACAGGACAGACCCTGCAAAGCTGGGAAGCCACTTTACGCCAGGTGGCCCGGCTTCCCCTTACCCACATTTCAACCTACGAACTCACCCTGGAACCGGGGACGCCTTTCTGGATCAAAGCACGCCAGGGAGCTGTTCTGCTGTTGCCAGAACGTACACGTCTCGCGATGTATCTCATCAAAGAGCAGATCCTGGAAGAAGCAGGTTTCCCCAGGTATGAGATTTCCAATCATGCACAGCCTGGCCACGCATCAAGACACAACCTGCTGTACTGGCGCCGGCAGGATGTGCTTGGACTGGGATCGGGGGCCACGGGACAGCTGGGGGCCAGACGGTACATCAACACCTTTCATGTGAGGAAATACGTTCATTCCCTGCTTCAGGGGACCTCTCCGCCCCGGTATCAAGAAACCCTGTCTGAGGATCAGATCCTTCTTGAACGGGTGTTTCTGGGATTGCGGCTCTCCGAGGGGCTGCCCCTTCCTCCAGACCTTCTTGAGCGGGCTGTGCAAACCTGGCCAGCATGGGTGGAAGTTCGTGGCGGGCGTTTGATTCTCCGTTTTCCCGAAGGGGTGTTCCACGCGGAAACGCTGGCGGTGGAAATCGCTACCTGGTGGAAAACATAAATTTTTTCCAGAGTCTGGACACGCTCTCCCGCGTTCTTGTAGAATCTGGATCTTGTACACCTGTCCACACCCCCGTAAGATACATGTCGATGCGTTCTGGAGGGGGAATCAAGGCGGACGTATTCATGGCAGGATCTCTGGGGCAGGAGGGGGTGAGGCGGGGCTCTCCTCCCCGGATCCTGCTGCACCTTCTGGATGATACCATTCCCG
>JALUJC010000022.1 GCA_027053375.1 Caldifarciminota bacterium | reverse complement strand
GATCGTCCCAAACAGTTCCTTCCGCTTCCCGATGGAACAACACTTGTTGAAGCCACCTGTGCACGCGTGGAGGGGCTGGTGGAAGCCTCACGGAGGTTCGCCGTAACCCCTCGCTCCTTTGCCACCGCTTTTCAGAAACATACCCCCGAACTTCCCCTGGTGTTCGAGCCCGCACCCCGAAACACTGCACCGGCCGTCTATCTGGCCAGTCTCCATGTGTTCCTGCAGGATCCGGAAGGTCTGGTGCTGGTCCTCCCGGCAGATCATGTTATTCCCGATACAGCCGCCTTCCAGAACACCGTTCGTTTCGCCCTGCCGCTTGCAGCGCAGGACCATCTTGTAACCTTTGGTATCACACCCACCCGCCCTGAAACAGGATACGGCTATATCGAACGGGGGCCTCTCATCCGTGAACAGGGAACCCAACGTGCCTTTCAGGTCCAGCGTTTTCACGAAAAGCCCAACATCGAGCGTGCAACATCCTATCTTCAGGCGGGAACGTACTACTGGAATGCCGGTATTTTCCTCTGGAAAGCCCGCACGTTTCTTGAGGAGTTTGCGCGATACTATCCCGAGACCCGTGAAGTTCTGGACACGCCGCATGTTTTTTATGAGCAGCTGGACAAACTTTACGCGATTCTTCCTGAAACCTCTGTGGACTACGCCCTCATGGAAAAAACCCGGCATGCTGCGGTGGTGGAAGCACGGTTTGCGTGGGACGATCTTGGATCCTATCTTTCTCTTCGCTCCCTTTATCCAGAAGATGCGCTGGGGAATCATCTCCAGGGTCCCGTGATCCTGGAAGAAGCGAAAGGGAACCTGATCATCGCCGAAGGTGGTGCGGTGGTGGTGCGTGGCTTACGGGACATGGTGGTGGTCCACACGCCCGAGGTCACCCTGATCGTCCCGCTCAAAGACGCCCAGCACGTGAAGGCACTCTATCGAAAATTCAAAGAGGCCTCTACAGAAGCCTGAGAGTCTTTTAACCTTTTATCATTGAAAAGAGAGAGGGGGGCGCGCAGCGCGCCCCCCTCTCTCTTTTACCTCGTCGCGCACCCCTCAGGGCATATCCACCAGATCAAAAGGCTCATTGTGGAAGACACGATCCGCAAATCGCAGCACCTGCTTCAGGCTGAGATACACATACTGGCTGTGTCCGGCCACATAGGCCGTGTCCGTGGGTGGAATGCCGTACGCGGGATAGACCTTGAGGTTGATCTGATCTGCAGGAATCCCCCAGGACCGCAGGCTGTCGTAATAGAACTGGGCGTTGGCAAAGAGGCCGTAGTCATCCTGATCTCCGGCAAGAAGCAGAAAACGTTTGTTCTGCAGCTGAGAGAGATTTTGCTGTGCAAGAAGAAGTGGATCGTTGGCCAGCCATTTGTTCCAGATGGAATCAATCAGGGTTCCGTCGTTCAGAAACGGCAGCTTGACACCCACCCAGACCAGACCGGGGATGGCTTCCGCCAGGGGCCACTCATTTTTTGTGGTATCAAAGGCCGTGATGGGACCCACCACAGGAGACCATGCAGCTGCCATGGCCACCATGAAGGTGGTCAGCACCTTGCTGGCACCCAGGGTGAGAAAATCCTGGCTGTCCATGCTGCCCCCGTTCTCCGCGAGCACCTGCTC
>JALUJC010000021.1 GCA_027053375.1 Caldifarciminota bacterium | reverse complement strand
ATCTTCCCCTCCACGGTGGGCGTGCGCCCCTGTGGTTAATGGAACGGATGATCCACCTGGGCGGTTCCATTCTGGAAGCCCTGCGTGAGGAGTGGGGACCGGATGAGATCCTGCGAAGGCTTTCGCATCCCTTCTGGTTTCAGGCTCTGGGGAATCTGCTGGGGTTTGACTGGCACTCCTCAGGTCTGACCACCACGGTGACCGGCGCACTGAAAGCGGCGCTGTATCAACGGCCGCATCTGGGGATCTACGTGGCGGGAGGAAAAGGTGCACGTTCCCGAAAAACCCCCGAGGAGTTGCAACGGATTGGTGAACGTACGGGCCTGCCGGCGGAACGTCTGGTTCGAATCAGTCGCCTGGTGGCCAAGGTGGATTCGGCGGCGCTTCAGGATGGATTTCAGCTCTATCATCACACCTTCTGGGTTTCCGAAACAGGTGCGTGGGCGGTTATCCAGCAGGGGATGCATCCGGAGCGACGTCGGGCGCGCCGGTATCACTGGGCGTCTTTTGATCTGAGAAGCTTCGTGGAAGAGCCTCACAGGGGGGTGGTTTCTGAAGTGCGGGTGTCCCGACCCCTGAATCTGGTGCACCGACAATCAAACAAGGTGCGAAGGCTGCTTCCGCAGATGGTGCAGGAACCCCCCGAACGCTGGTTGCGGGAGATTCAGCATTTGCCGCATCGCCACCGATTGCTTCCTTCCAGGGATCTCTTGCCCCGAAATCTTCAACGGTTGCTACATCGGTGGTATGCCCATCCCCCGCGGGACTTTGTGGAACTTCTGCTCACCCCAGGTGCGGGGGAGCGATCCCTCCGTGCCCTGGTCCTGCTTGCCGAACTGGTATACGGCACCCGTGCAGCTTATGAGGATCCTTTTCTTTTCGCCTTTGCCCACGGTGGCAAGGACGGGACCCCCTTTCCGGTGGATCGGACGGCGTATGATCACACGATTGGTGTGCTGGAACGTGCAATCCGCAGGGCACGGATGGGCCAGCGAGAACAACTGACGCTTCTTCGGAGGCTGGCACGATGGTCGGAGCGTCAGGACCACGCTGGTTGATCGGTCCCCCCGGGTGTGGTATAATGCAGATGAGGAACGTGTTTTGGAGGTGAAGGATATGGCCGGACATTCAAAATGGGCGCAGATCAAACACAAAAAGGCCAAGGTGGATCAGAAGCGGGGTAAAATCTTCAGTAAGCTGATCCGGGAAATCACGGTGGCCGCCCGGGAGGGAGGGGGAGATCCCGAGCTGAACCCGCGACTCCGCCTGGCCATTGAACGTGCCAAGGCTCAGAACATGCCCTGGGACAATATTGAACGGGCCATCAAGCGGGCCACCGGTGAGATGGATGGGGTCAAGTATGAACAGGTGGTCTATGAGGGATATGGACCCAACGGGGTGGCATTTATGGTGATTGCGCTTACGGATAATCGCAACCGAACCGCCAATGAGATCCGCCATATTTTCAGCAAGCATGGCGGGAATCTCAGCAACCCGGGAAGTGTGGCCTGGCAGTTTATAGAACGGGGCGTGATCTTTGTGGACCGCCAGGGCATGGAGGAGGACACCCTCCTGGAGATTGTGCTGGAGGCCGGGGCTGAAGATCTGATCACCCATCCCGATGCCTATGAAATCCGCA
>JALUJC010000020.1 GCA_027053375.1 Caldifarciminota bacterium | reverse complement strand
GTCCCGGGGCTTACCGGTGTGTGGACGATCGGGTGGTGGTCCGGAAAGGGGGATTGATCCAGGGGCGGCGTGGGAGGGCACGCAGGACCTGGTATCAGCTGATGGGTGTCCGCCCCGGACCTGTGTTCTATGAGGGTCCCCTTGTGGAGCGCCAGGTAGAGTTAAAGAAGGTCCTGGATGCTGTGCGGCAGGGGCGAACTGTGGGTATTCTTGGGGAAACGGGTGCGGGGAAAACCCGTCTGCTCAGAGCTCTTCAGGAAGTGATGAGCAGAGAGGAATGGCGTGTGTTTTCCACCCGTATTTTACCCGCAGGAGGATGGCTCCATCCTTTCAAAGATCTGCTGGCAACCTGGGCGCACATCCCTCCGGATGAGGATCCATCCGAGCAGTATGCCAGGCTTCTCCAGGCTTTTCAACAGAATGGGTGGGATTTTGCGGATCGCTATGTCCGTGTGCTGAAAGCCATGTGGGGGGATGGTCTTGAGGAAGAGAGAGAAAAAACCCCACAGGATTCCTTTGAGGACTGGTTTCTGGAAGTGTTCCTTCAGATCATGGCCTCCGATCCCCGCACGGTTTGGCTGGTGGATGACCTGCACCATCTTCATCCCGACGCCCTGTCTCTGTGGTTGAAGCTGGTGCATCATGCCCCACGGGGATTTTCCGTGGTCTTTAGTTTTCGAGGGGAACAGCTCCCCGAAAGGATAAAAGCGGTGGTGCACGAAACGGTGGCGCTGCACGCCCTGAGTGAAACCGGGGTGATGCAGATGGTGGAGCAGCGTCTTTTTCAGGGTGCGCCACTGGACGTTTTAACCCGGGCGACCCTCTGGAATGTATCCAGGGGAAATCCACTCCTTGCGCTTGCTTATGCCCGGGAAGCCCGGGAGCGACAATGGGTGCGTTTTCAGGGAGATGCATGGATCTGGGCAGGGTCCCGAAAAGAATCCAGTCCGATGGAGATGAAGGCGGTGTTTCTTTCCCGGTTCAGAACCCTGGACCCCGCCCTTCAGGATATGCTTCAGGTAGCCGCGGTGGTGGGGAACCCTTTCCCCATCCAGGTGCTGGAGCGGATTCTGTCCGAACCTGTGGCCGATCTCCTTCAGGAAGCGGTACGAGAAGGCTGGGTGGAACCGGAAGGGCATGTCCCCGGATCCTATGGCTTCGTGCACGAAGCCTATCGCGAAGCCATTTTGCATGCACTCCCCCTTCAGCGCCGAAAGCATCTCCATGCTGAAATTGCGCGGGTGTATGAGGAACAGTGGGCAGCACAGACAGGTGGGGATCCCGCCGATGTGGCGTATCACTATCTTCAGGCGGGTATGGAGGAGCGGGCCATTCCTTTCCTGTTGCGCACAGCGAAGAAAGCTTTTCACACGTATCGTTTTCGCGAGGCGTCCGTGTGGTATACACGGGCATGGAACATTCTGCGTAAGCTGGAAGACCCTGCGTGGGAGAGGCAGCGCCTTGAGGCACTTCTGGGTCTGGCAAAGGCGATGCGGGCCTCGGGCAGGATGAAGGAAGCCAAGGAGCTTCTCCAGTCGTTCCTTGAAAAGCATCCGGGATCATCCCGGGAGGGAGAGATCCGGGTTCTGCTTGGCAGCATTCTTCTCCGACTGGGCGACGAGGCGGGTGCGTTGCAGTGCGCACAGTCTGG
>JALUJC010000019.1:4314-5893 GCA_027053375.1 Caldifarciminota bacterium | reverse complement strand
GCCTGGACCTGGAAAAGGTGCCCAGGATTCTGCCGGTGAACCGGGTGTTCTTCCACAGGCACCTGCTGATACCGGCGACCCAGGGAAAGCAACTTCACCGTGTGCAGGGTATCCCCATACACCGCCCAGATTTTTGCGGTGGCGGTGGGGGAGGTTTCATTGAGAAAATCAATGCCCCGGATGCCGCTTTCTTTGATCTTGGAAAGCGGATAGGCATGAAAGACCGAATCGCCCCAGGAAACGCTGTCAAAAACCACATCCTGGAGCAGCACTTCCAGGTCGTTCCCCAGCACAAACCGGCGGCTGACGGGGATCACCGCCAGGGCACTGTAGGTGAGGTCGTTATAGACCGGGTAACCCCTTTCCAGACCCAGCGTATCGTCCACACGCAGGATTAGGGGTGCCCCGTAGCCCGGGGAAGGAAGGGACATCAGGTACATCCGCTGGGCCACTGGATCTGCATCCACGCCGTGGGGTGCTGCGAAGGGATCCACCCGTACGGCATAGTTGAAGGTGTCCAGAAGGGCACCCGTGGTGTCCACAACCAGTACCCAGGCGCCCGCAAGATGACCGGCAGAGTCCGCGTATTCCGTGATCCAGAACTGTCCACTGGTGGGATGACGGGCCACATCCACCATGTACTCATACACACCACTGGCTGCACCGGAGGGATAGAGTGAGGGAACAGTGAACAGCAAAGATTCCGCACGGGTAGAAGGGTCCACCAGGTACAGGCGGTGCGTGTTTTGCACGCCACTTCCAGGTTCGTAGGTCAGCACGTACAGCATGCCGCTCACGGGATCCACGTCCAGTCCCTGGAGGATTTCTCCGGCCGCCGGCAGGGTCAGGGTGAAGGCGTCCAGCACGGTCCCTGCGGGTGGAGGGTTGAGGGAAAAGCCTGAAGAGAGCGTGTCATTCAGGCTGTAGGGATCCCCACTCTGGAAAAGGGCGGCGTGAAAGACATACCCGCGATCCAGCGGGAGGCCGGTGATGCTGGGGAAGCTGACCTGCTGCACGCTGCTGGGCGGAAGGCTGGCCGTGAGGGTCTGGCTGTAGTAAGGCCCCCCACCCGAGGAGTCATAAACGGAAAGGATCACCGAAGGGGTCAGCGTCTGGGAAGGATCGTGATTTTCAAGCTCCAGCACCACAGGAACAGCGGCCACCGAGGAATCCGGAATGAATCCCACGGGCTGGAGGATGGCGGAGATTCCCACATCGCTGGATGCCTGCCAGCTACCGCGCAGTTCCACGTTGTCCACGGCGAATCCCCATCCCCAGCTGCCCCCGTCGGCGTATTCCAGCATTACCGAAAAGGAATCACCGTTCAGATAGGCTGCAGGAAGGGGAAAAACGGCATGTCCGGTATCCGTGGTGGTCAGGGTCAGAAGGGTATCCCAGCTGCTCCATGCTCCGCCGGCGTACACCCGGGTCATCACCCGTGCCGTTTCGGCGGTTGTGTAGGCTGCGAAACTGTAGTCAAGAGAAAGTTCCAGCTGATTCAGGGTGAAAGGGGGGAGGGGTACGGTCCGGATGAGCTGTTCCACCCCTGCCGGGGCTGCACTCCCCGCGGCATCATCGT
>JALUJC010000019.1:0-4304 GCA_027053375.1 Caldifarciminota bacterium | reverse complement strand
GTATCAATCTGAAGCTCGTAGAACTCAAGTCCATCACCAAGGTCGTGATACTGGAATTCAACCCTGACGGAGTCTGCGCTTAGATGAGTGGATTGAATTGTGAACACAATGTGCCCCGTATCCGACAAAGAAAGATAAAGGACAGTATCAGGAGGTGTCCATGCCCCATTTTGATGGTAGTAGATGAGCGCGGATGCAAATTCCTTTCCTGATGTGGCGACAGCAAAACTATAGTCAAAACTAAACAGCAACTGCGTCAGATTTGATGGCAGAGGTAGGGTTCTGATAAGCGATTCATCGGTTGCCGGGGCTGCACTCCCCGCGGCATCATCGTCATAGACGGCAAAGGGTGCCACAAACCCGGAGGGAACAGGAAAACCGCCAGGCATATCGTAGCCTGTGGTCCAGGTGACCGTATCCCCATTGCCGTCCACCACCTGCCAGTCCACAAGCCCTGCATCAAAGCCTTCCTGAAAGATGGGACTGAGGGCAAGAAGCAGCAGAACAGGATTCATGATCACTTGCCTCCCTGTTGAATCAAGGGTATGTCCAGATTCAGGGTATCCTGGTCACGCACCACACGGGTGTGCAGCGTGTCCCCCCAGTCCACCTCCTGCAAAGCGTACATATAGGCATAAATGTCGTCAATGGTTTTTCCATTGATGGCGATCAGGATGTCACCCTTTTTGAGTCCCGCCCGGCCCCCGGGTCCGTTTTTCCGTACACCGGAAAGGCGCATACCCTTCCCGGAGAAGGCATAGTCAGGAATCACGCCCAGTCGGACGCCGCGACGGGTTTCCCCGGTTTGAATTCCGGAGACCGCACCTTTTGCCTGGGTCTCCTGGTAGGTAAGCGTGTTCAGGGTGTCCACCTGATGGAGCACCTTCAGGGCGAAGGAGGCAATGCGAGCCATGCCGTTGTAGTTGATTTTGTCCGCATCATCGGTATGTTTGTGGTAGTCCTCATGCATGCCCGTAAAGAAAAACAGTACGGGGATCCCCCCCAGATAGAAATTCATATGGTCGCTTCCCCCAAACCCTTCCGGGGAGAAAGTGAGGCGCAGGTCGGTTTGTTTTCCCCAGGTTTTGCTGAGGGAATCCAGTTCCCGGGCTGTGCCCGTCCCGGTGACGAAAAGCCCCGAACTGTCGGTCAGTCGTCCCACCATATCAAAGTTCAGGTAAAACCGGATATTTTTAAGGGGAACGGGTGGATGTTTCACAAAATAGTCGCTCCCCAGGGCGCCAATTTCCTCCGCACTCCAGAAAGCCACCAGGACAGGATGGCGGAGCGGATGCTTTCGGAGGTAACGTGCCACAGCCAGGGTCATGGCCACCCCCGAGGCGTTGTCGTCCGCACCGTTGTGAATGGCATGGGTGTCCGGATCCAGCGCACCGGATCCCGGGCCACCCCACCCCAGATGATCATAGTGGGCGCCTATCACCTGATAGGTTTTCGCTTTCGGATCCGTCCCCGGGATGAGGCCCACCACGTTACGGGTTTCCCGGTCGCGTTTCAGGATGCGCACCCGGATACGCACCTGGATTCCGGGCATTGCAGGATGGGGGTTCAGATCCTGATCAATGGCTTGCTGAAGAGAATCCAGATTGAGAAAGGAAGTAAGGTGCTTTCGCAGCACCTGGACCACCGGAATCCCCACGTCCTGTACGGAAGATTCATGGCGGAATGGAAGCAGATCGTCTTTTTCGTCGGGATGGGGAACGCCGTCTTTGACCAGGCTCAGGGCCGCCGCCCCGTGTTCTCGCGCGTTCCGCGCCTTGTATCGCAGGTCGCTGTACATGCTGGGGAAGGGGGTCCCGAACACCCCCGTGCTGTCCTTTTCCCGGGGTTCGTGGCGAAGCACCACCACCACTTTCCCGGTGGGATCGCTTCCGTGGTAGTCATCGTAGTGATGTTTCATGGACGTGATTCCGTAACCCGCGAACAGCAACGCGCCGGTGGTATCGGCCGAGCCGGAGAAGGCAAGGGGAACAAAGTCCTTTCCCGGATAAAGCCGGAGGGTGTCCTCCCCGGAAATCAGTTCAAGTACCGTGGTCGCGGTGTCATACCCCTCCACCTGATGAACGGTGAACGGCTGGAAATAAGAATCCTGAAACACGGGTTGAATGCCTGCCTCTTTCAGCTGTCGGGACAGGTATACGGCGGCCGTGTCGGCCCAGGGGGTTCCTGCACGTCGCCCCTCCAGTCGGTCGGAAGCAAGGTAAGAAACCGTGGGGGCAAAATCCTGAACAGAAAACAGCATTCCCTGCGCAACAAGCGCCAGCAAGAAAATCACCATCATCCTCCTTCTCCCGGGAGTCGTTGCCCGGTTCTCCGGTATTATACGGAGCGCGCGGGGACCCATCAAGGATGCGAAAGAAGACCTGTTGCGTTTCTTAAAACAGGGATACCAGGAAAAGGTTCACCATGGCAGAGGATTTCGTTGACGCCGTATGGTACGGGGGCCACGGGAGTTGCTGATCCTGTGAATGGGCTGTAAAATGCGGGTGAAGCCACCCCCGGGGAGGAAAAATGAAAGAATACGCGGGATATGGGTCGGGAAGCTTCCCGGGCGTTTCTGAACGTATTCCTGTCACAGGAGTTTGTCCTTCATGATCGCGATTGCCGTGGGACTGCTGGGGGCGGCATGGATGATCTGGCACGCCCGCGGGTTCCGGAAGATCGCCGCATTTTTATCCATTTTTGTTCTTGTGGGCGTATGGATGATGAACATCGGCGTGAAGGATGTGATGCGTTCTCTGCAGGCACGATCCTGGCCGGTGGTGCAGGGAACGGTGCTCAGTTCCCGGGTGGTTTCCCGCACCGACGAGGACGGCACCGTGTACGCGCCGGATGTGGTGTATGCCTATCGCTATCGGGGACGGACTTACCGCGGATCCCGGATCTGGATGCGGAAGGTGTGGAGTTCCTCGTCCTGGGCCGGATCCATTGTTCAGCGCTATCCTCCGGGCAGCAGCGTGCAGGTGTATGTGCAGCCCCAGAACCCCGCCTATGCGCTGCTGGAGCCTGGTCTGCATATGTCGGTTTTTCTCCCGGGCATGGTGGGCCTGATCTTCATTGGGCTTGCCTTGCTCTTTTATGTCCTGCTTCTGAAAGGGCAGCAGGTTTCTGAAGAAAAGCATTCCTCATCCACCATCCGGTTCAACACGTCGCCGGAGACTTTCCTGCTGGGCTTCGGCCTCATCTGGCTCCTGATGACCCTGCCCATGCAGATGGAACTCTACCGGATGATCCGGCAGGGAACGTGGGGTGTCCAGGTGTGGGTGTTCCTGATGTTTACCCTGGTGGGGGTTTTTCTGATTGCTGCAGGAATCAGCACGATGATTCAGAAGAAACCGCTTCAGAAAACCCGGATTCAGGTTGAGGGTCAGGATGTGCGCGTGGGTGAAACGGTGTGTTTTCGTATTCTCCATTTACCTGCTTCGTTTTCCCGGGTGTATGTCACCCTGAAGTGCGTGGAGGTGGAGGAGTGGCGATCTGGAGAGGATACCTCACGCAACGAGAAAGTGTTGTGGACCGGCGAGCGGCTCCTCCTCCCTTCCCAGACCATGCGAAGTCCCGGGGGACGTTTCGCACGGGTGTGTCTTGAGATTCCGCCAGGGCTTCCCCCAACACAGTCGGCCACCCGGGTAAAGGGTTCCTCGACTTTGCCCTCCTTTGTCCCCGATGAAGCCCGGGATGTGCTGCAGTCGTTTGCGAAAAACGCCACCTACCGAAGTGTGTACTGGACCCTGGAGATCCATGTGGACCGGAAGGGACCGGATGCCCATGCGCTCACGGTCCTGCAGGTTCTTCCGCCGGTTGATAATGGAGCCGATGAAAAGAAGCCAGAAACAGGAGAGGACCTTCCTGCAGCGGCACCGCTGGCCTTCGTTTCCCCTCTTCCGGATGGATGGATCTGGCGTCCCCACAGGTATCGTGCCCTCAAAGGCGGGATGTTTGCATGGTTGGGTGCCCTCATCAGCACCACGGTGGGGGGCGTTGGCTCCCTTGCGCTCTGGCATGAGAAGGGGCTGGACCGTATTCTGATCCTGCTGACAGGGTTTTTCTTCCTGCTGGGAGTTTACCTGGTCTTTCACGGGTTGTATCTGATGCTTGGGGGAATCCAGGTGCGCAGAAGGGGACCGGAGGTGGAGATCCTCTGGCGCTTTGCGGGTATACCGGTGCGGAAAAAGATCTTTCGTCTTTCCCGGGTCCATGATGTGCGGCTGGTGCCTCCCCGTTCCAGTGACTGGTTTGTGGTTGAAGTGCAGTTTCGGGAAGGCGAACGCCTGCGCTGGGGGGCT
>JALUJC010000018.1 GCA_027053375.1 Caldifarciminota bacterium | reverse complement strand
GTGAGGTCTTCATACTGTGCAAAGGCCTGGGGGAGATACCCCAGGGCCCCCACGGCCCGGCGTTTCCGGGGATCCTCACCCAGCAGCTCCACACGCCCCGTCCGGGGAGCAAGTTCTCCCACCGCCAGCCGGAGGAGGGTGGTCTTTCCGGCACCGTCCGGACCGTAGATGGCCCAGTGTTCACCCTCTTCCACCGTCCAGTCCAACGGCGGACGAGAGCCCAACTGCACGCCTTTAAAACGCAGAACGACGCGCGACATCCACAGGGATCCCTGCGTGGAAGCGCCCCTCGGGATTCGGCAATGTCAGATGAATCCGAAACACGAGATCCACACGGTTTTCGGGTGTCTGAACATACTGTGCGGCATATTCCGCCGTGGGAGAAATCCAGGACACCACGGCGGGGGACCACTGCCCGGGTTGATCGTCCATGCGGACCCACAGCGTGTCCCCACGATGCACCGTGGGCAGATCCGGTTCCGGAACAAACGCCACCACGGTCACCGTATCGATCAGTCCCAGACGCAGGGCCGGCTGGCCGGGCCATGCGCGTTCCCCGGGGTACACCATGATGTCCAGCACCATACCCCCACGTGGGGCACGCAGCACCGCTTCCCGCAGCCGATACCTCAGGGCCTCCAGCTGAGCCTCAAGGGCATGACGCGTGGCCTGCAGGGCTCCCAGTTCCGCTTTCAGGGCGCGCCGCTCGCTCTGCAACCGATCCATTTCCTCCCGGGAGACCCCTGTGCCTGCCAGAGGTTGCATGCGTTCCAGGGTGTTCTGCATTTTTCGGAGCCGTATGTTCAGGGCCTTCTCCCGCTGCCGACTGGCTGCCAGCTTTGCCAGCAGGGCCTGCTGTTGATAGTGGAGCTCCGTGGTGTCCTCCACCATGAGGACCTCACCTCCCACCACCCGATCCCCTTCCCGCACACGCACATCCACCACCTTCCCCGGGAAAGGAAAGGTGAGGATACGCTCCTGAACCTCCACATACCCAGGATAAAGCGGAGGGGCGGGGGGACGACGCCACCACCACAGCATCAGTCCCCCCATCCCTACCAGCACCAGGCCCACGACCCCTGCAACGCTGCGACGGTTCATCCAAACACCTCGGCCTCCCAGACCAGTGCCTTGAAACCCCGACCACGCAGCAACGTGCGCAGTTCATCCATCACAGGGCGCAGGGCTTCCAGACGTGCTTCGGGAAGATGAATGAGATAGATCACATTATGTCCGGGCCAGACATGGGTCCCCCATCGGGGTTCCGATGAGGGACCCTGCCCGA
The DNA here is from genome assembly GCA_027053375.1 of Caldifarciminota bacterium. Lineage (GTDB taxonomy): Bacteria > Hydrothermota > Hydrothermia > S141-80 > S141-80 > JALUJC01. The sequence goes on along the minus strand of JALUJC010000018.1, from coordinate 4,613 downwards.
ACACACCAGGAATCACGGTATAGTGCTCTACACCGGCATCATGAAGTCTGGATCGGACCTGATCCTCAAAGGCCTCATCAAAAATCAGCATCAGCAGTTTCATGCTGCCCCTCCCTTGCGGGTGATCCGCCGTTTCAGGGTCTCAAAGGACACGTAGACCACTGGTACAAACACCAGGGTCACAAGCGAGGCAAAGAGCAGTCCGCCAATCACAGCCAGCCCAAGGGGCCGCCAGGTCTCCGACCCTTCCCCTTTCAGGACGGCCATGGGCACCAGACCGAACACGGTGGTCAGGGTGGTGATCAGCACGGGACGCATCCGGCGAACCGCGCCATCCACCACCGACTGGAGAAAGGCCCGCCCGCGCAACTGGAGCAACTCAATATAGTCCAGAAGCACAATGGCGTTGTTGACCACAATCCCCACCAGCATCACCATCCCCAGATAGGCATTTACCGAAAGCGGAACCCCCGTCAGCGCCAGAATAAGCGCCACACCCACAAAGGCAAAGGGCACCGAGAACATAATCACAAAGGGCATCAGGAAAGACTGGAAGAGCGCCACCATCACCAGATAGACCAGCAGAATCCCGAAAAGCATGGCCAGGAACATCTGCTGGAAGGATTCGCGTTGTTCCTTCACCGCTCCCCCAAAGACCACGTGGACACCGGATGGCAGGGAAAGACCCTGAAGCAACCGTTCCACATCCTGGCTCACTTCTCCGAGAGAACGCCCCATCACATCGGCACTCACACGTACCACCCGCTCCCGGTTTTTTCGCTCAATGTTCAGCGGGGAGGAGCTTATTTTCACCGTTCCCAGGCTTGCCAGCGGAACACGTGAACCAAAGGGTGTCCGGATGCGGTAGGTCTCCAGAATGCTCTCCCGATCCCGGTATCTGGGATCCAGCCGCACCAGGACATCGTATTCCTCCCCCGCACGACGAATGCGTGTGGGAACCGAGCCAAAGAGTGCGGTGCGCATCTCGGCCGCCACCAGCGCCATGGGCAGGTGGAGCGCCCGGAGCTTTTGACGATCCAGCTCCAGACGGAATTCTGGACGACCGCGTTCCCGGGAAACCCGCGGGTTGACCACCCCGGGGATGTCCAGCAGCCGGGCCTTCAGCCAGCGGGCCAGCGAATCGGTGGCATCCAGATCGTTGCCGTAGATCTCAATTTCCACGTCACTCCCTGCACCGAAAATCAGCTGATTACCCACATTCCCAAGCACAACCCCGGAAGTCCGAAGGCCGGGCAATGAGCGTAACCACTGGTCTACCTGATGCGCAATGTCTGCCTGCGAACGCGTCCGCTCTGTCACCGGGACCAGGCGAATGAAAGCCATCCCGGCACTGGGCGCCTCGGTCATGCCCATGATGGTGCCAAATCCTGACTCCGTCGGACCTGTGCGGATGGCCACATGCATCACTTCCGGAATGGTGTCCAGATAACGTTCCACCTCCCGCATCACCGAATCGGTCACCTCCAGCGGTGTTCCGGGAGGAAGTTCCACCAGCGCGCGAAACTCTCCGGTGTCATTTACGGGCATGAATTCGGTTTTTACCGCCCCTGTGGCGAAAAGGACCATCCCTCCTCCAAACAACGCCAATGCAAGCACCCATGTCCACACCTTATGCCGCAGTGCGAACGAAAGGGTCGCACGATGCCCTGCCTCCAGCCTGGCCCAAACGCCATCAATCCAGCGCGCATACACAGGTTTGCGACCGGAAAGGTGCACCCGGAGGAACAACCGACTCAACGCCGGGGTGAGCATATAGGCGGCAATCAGGGAGACAAACAGCGTGAAGGAAACGATGTAGGCCAGTTCCCGGAAGAACACCCCGATAAATCCCTTCGCCGTGATAATGGGCAGGAAAATGGCCACGGTGGTCAGGGTGGAAGCCAGAATGGCCTCAGCCACCTCCTGGGTTCCAAAAAGGGCCGCCTCTGCCCGGGATTCTCCCCGCTCGCGGTGATAAAAGATGTTTTCCAGCACCACCACGGCATTGTCCACCACCATCCCCACAGCGATGGCCATGGCAGACAGCGAGATCAGGTTGATGGAGGAACCCGTCATCCAGAGGAGCAGAAAGCCTCCAATCAGAGAGGTGGGGATCACCAGTGCAGTAATAATGCTTCCGCGAAGATTCCCCAGGAAAAGGAATGTCACCAGCAGCACCAGCAGACCGCCCAGCAACACATTGGTCCGCAGGTTGTTGACGGACTGCTCCACAAACCGGGAGAAATCGTTGATCACCGTAAACTGAAGGTTGGGATACTCGATCTCCAGTTCTTTCAGCAACGCTTTCACCCGATAGGCCACATCCACGGTGTTGGCATCGTGCTGCTTCAGGATCGCGAAGAAAATCGCATCCTGGTGATCCACCCGCACGTAGCTTTTGGGATCGGCATAACCCTCCTCCACGCGGGCTACGTCGCCCACCGTAAGTCCTCCCATCAGGGGGATCCAGGCCACCTCCTCCGGTCGGGTGATATCACCGGGAATCCGGACAGTGTAATCCGTTCGGTCCACCGTGATGTTCCCGGCCGGAAGGGTCAGATTGTCTGCAGCAATGGCCCGAACCAGATCCTGCAGGGTCAGCCCGGCACGATCCAGGCGCAACAGATCCACGTTCACCTGAAACTGTCGCTTCCGGCCACCGCCCCAGAACTGGACCTGTCCGACCCCATCCACCTGGTTGAACCGATCAATAATCTCCTCAAAAAACAGGGTGCGGACATCCGTGGCGGAGTCCTTTGCGGAAATGGTCACGGCCAGTACAGGGAACTGCGAAATATCAAATTTGAAGATGGTCGGAGGATCCAGGTCTTTGGGAAGGAGTCGCCGAATTTCATCCAGCGCCGCACGGAGGTCATTCACCCCAACGTCAATATCGGCTTTGTAATTGAATGTGACCGTGACCACCCCGATGTTTTCCTGCGCAATAGAGCGGATCGTTTTCACGTTTGCCACCGATGAGAAGGCCTCCTCAATGGGCTTGATGACCTGCTGCTCCACCTCTTCTGGACCTGCGCCCCGGTAAAAGTAGATCACCGAGGCGGTGGGCAGGGACACCTTGGGAAACATCTCCACAGGAAGACGAAGCAGACCCATCAACCCCAGGGTGAGGAACACCGCAAACATCACCACCGTGGTGATGGGGCGTGAGACAGCAAATCGGGTCATGATGTGCGCTCCACCTTCACCCGGTCTCCTTCCCGAACCACCCGGTTGCCCACCACAATTACCGAATCGTTCGGTGAAAGACCTTTCAGAATCTGGATGTACCGGTCCCCACGAAGACCCACCTGCACACGTCGCTTGTGCGCACGGCCGTCCCTGACCAGGAACACGTGAGGTTCAGGATACAGCAGCACCACCTGCCGGGGAAGACGCAGACCTTCTGCATGCGCCACAGGAAGCCAGACCTCCACCGACTGTCCGGGCGTCACGCGGGCAGTCGGGCGGAACGCCACCCTGACCTGGAACGTGCGGGAACGAGGGTCAATCATCTGCCCCACCCAGGTCACGGTTCCCCAGAGGGTGTCTCCCTGAGTCAGTGCAAAAGTCTGATCTCCCACCCGTACATGCCCCGCGTATCGCTCGGGGGCTTCCACCACGGCTTCAAGACGATGTCCAAGAATGAACGCAAGCGGACGTTCCGGAGAAACCCGCGTCCCGGGATCCAGCACCGTGAGATGCACACGTCCCGCCACCGGTGCACGCACCTCAGCGGGCGAGAAAGGGACACCCGGAAGGCTGCGATCCAGATAGGCAATCACCTGGTCTTTCCGTACCTGTTCCCCTTCGCGCACCGTAAACTCCACAAACTTCCCGGGGACATCCGGCATCACCGGTGTCTGGGGTTTCGCTTTCAAGATCGCAGGAATGGGAAGGGTTTTCACCACACCTCCTGAATCCGCAAATCCCACACGTACGGGGACCACACGCTCGATGGTCGCGCGCGTTTGCGTGCCACGCTTTTTACAGGCTCCGGCCCCCATCAAAAGTCCTGTACCCAACAGAATCACCATCCAGTTCCTACGCTTCATGGACGACCTCCTTCCATCCCCGGGCCGGTGGCACCCACCCCCGGCGCCGCTTGTCCACTCCCGGTGCTTCCCACCGGGCTTTCTGTCGAACCCGACGGTGCCCCGCCGGTCTCTTTTGTTTCCATCTGAATTCCCCATCGCGCCGCTTCCAGGTCCAGCAACGCTTTCTGAACATCATAAACGGCACGGTACCAGTTGAGCCGCGCCCGTGCGTCTGCCAGCTGGATATCCTGAAAATCCAGCTCGCTGATCAACCCCGACTTGACCTGCTGCCGGGCAAGCTTAAGGGTACGCCGGGACACCTCCACCGCTCTTCGATTGGAAGCCAGCTGGGATACGGCCTGATCCAGTTTGCGAAGCGCCGAACGAAGTTCCACCCTGGCAAGGGTTTGCTGGAAATGAGAGAGAAATCCCAGGGCATTCCTTCGTGCGGCCGCAGCCCGGGCTGCCGCAAGTGCACGTCCCCCATCAAACAGGGACCACTGAAGCTGCACCCCGTAGACTGTGAAATTCCCCCAGCGATCTTCAAATCCCAGGGGGCGGTTTAGATTATACGAAGCA
>JALUJC010000017.1 GCA_027053375.1 Caldifarciminota bacterium | reverse complement strand
TAACATATACGTTGCCCATATCGGTGCGGAGCTTATACGTATGCCCGGTAAGCACACCTTTTCGTGGGCGGGGAACCAGCCGGCGGTCCCTGAGAGAAACCGTGAGGGTGGTCCGGTTTTCCCCGGTTTGTGCCGGTGCTTTTTCTTTCTCGTTTTTGTTCTCTTCCCCGGTTTTGCTGGACTGGGTGATCAGGATGCCTTCCCGGGATCCCTCACGGTAAATCGTGATGCCCTTGCATCCCAGTTTCCAGGCGAGCCGGTAGATGCGGTCCACCTCCTCCACCGGGGTTTCCCGGGGAAGGTTCACCGTACTGGAGATGGAATGGTCAATGTGTTTCTGGATGGTGGCCTGCATCCGGACGCGAAATTCCGGATCAATCTCATGAGCCGTGACGAAAAAGGGAGGAAGATGTTCCTCATTCACCTCAAACTGTTCCATATAGGTGCGCACCAGCGGATGGTAAACCTTGAAGGTTTCCTTGGAAAGAGACTCGCTGCGCCGAATATAATACAGGGCGAAAATGGGCTCAATCCCGCTGGAGGTGCCGGCCAGAACCGAACCGCTGCCCACGGGGGGGACAGTGAGGAGCGCACCGTTTCGGAGCCCCGCCACACGCAGTTTTTCCACCAGTTCTTCCGGGAAGTCCTCAAAGAAGGGAGAGCGGAAGTGCTGATCCGGATCAAAGGCGGGAAAGGATCCCTTTTCCAGGGCAAGATTCGCTGATTCGTCATAAACAATCCACTTGATTTTCTGGAACAGACGATCCACCGTTTCCACGGCCTCTGGCGTGTCGTAACGGATCTGAAGCATGGCCAGCATGTCCCCGAGTCCGGTGAATCCTACACCGATGCGCCGGCTCCGCATGGATGCGTCTTCCTGGGCGGGGAGAGGATGCCGGTTGCGGTTGTAGTCCAGCACATCATCCAGAAACCGAACGGTATACCGTGCGGCACGTTCCAGTTCATCCCACTGAATGGTAGCATTCGGGGTGAAAGGGTCCTGCACAAAACGGGAGAGGTTCAGGTTCCCCAGGCAGCAGTCTCCATAAGCTTCCAGGGGGATCTCCGAGCAGGGATTGGTGGTCAGTACGGGCGCGAAATATTCCGTGGTGGAATATCGTTTGATGGTGGACCAGAAGATGGTTCCCGGTTCTGCAGACGCCCAGGCACTCTGAATCAACCGGTCCCAGATCTCCCGCGCCCGGACCTCCCGGTACACACGTTTTTTTCGAAGTTCTCCTGTGTTTTCAAGATAAAAATAGGTGGCGTGCGGGTAGTCGTAGAAACTGCGCACGCCCGTGTGAATGCGGACAAAGTCCTCACGTCCTTCCAGGGTTTCAAGGATTTGCACAAGATCCCGTGTGCCAAACTCGCGTTCCAGATCCTCCGCCCGGAGCAGATCCGGATACCACAGGGGCCAGGCCTCGTCCTTTTCTACGGCGTCCATGAAGGCATCGGAAAGCAGCAGGGATATGTTGGCGAAACGCACATTGCGCCGCTCTGGATCGTTTTTGATCTCAATAAACCGCAGCACATCGGGGTGCTCCACGTGAATGGTAAGCATCAGCGCGCCCCGTCGCCCGCTCTGTCCAATGGTTCCTGTAACCGTGGAGAACAGTTCCATGAAAGAAACCGCACCCGTGGAATAGATGGCGGAGTTGTTGACAAGCGCCCCGCTGCCGCGCAACACGCTGATGTCTGTCCCCACCCCCGAAACTGTAAGTGCGCGCCATTTCCTTGGCACATTCAAAAATGCCTTCCAGAGAGTCTTCCTGGATGGGAATCACATAGCAGTTCAGGAGGGTCGCCCGTCGCGGGTTGCCTGCACCGAACAGGATGCGTCCCCCGGGGATCATCCGGTAGGATTCCAGCAACCAGTAGAAATTCTGTTCCCAGGTCTGTTGTTTCTCCGGGTCACTCTCCACAGACGCAATTTCCCTTGCGACCCGGGCCCACATCTCCTCCGGACGCCGTTCCATGGGTTCCCCCTGCTCGTTACGCAGGGCGTATTTTTCATAGAACACGCGTGCCCGCAGTTCGTCCCCCCCGAACGCCTCCAGAGTCTCCGGAGGCAGGGCTCGATGAGGCTTTTCCCGTGCAATGGAACTCATCCCTTTCCCCTCCTTGGGTTGGATGATGATGAATGGCCTTTCTCGTCGTTCTGTTGCTCAAATTGCCTGGAAAGAAACCATTGAAAGTCTTCCAGGCGTTCAAATCCCACATACACCGAGGCGTACCGCACGAAAGCCACCGGGTCCAGCATGCGCAGGTGGGACATCACAAGATCCCCAATGTCCCGGGAGGGCACTTCCCGTTGCCCCCGGTCATAGAGCGTTCGTTCAATGGTTTCCACGATGCGTTCAAGTGTGTTGGTATCCACGGGCCGTTTGTTGCAGGCCACAGCCAGGCTTCGGTACAGTTTGTTGCGGTCAAAAGGTTCACGCCGACCATCCCGTTTGATCACCATCAGTCGGATTGCCTCGGCTTCTTCGTAGGTGGTGAAGCGCCGCTGACAGCGAAGGCATTCTCTTCGCCTCCAGATGGCCCGTCCTCCACGGACCGGTCGGCTGTCCACCACCCGGCTGTCTTTATGTCCACAAAATGGGCATCTCATGCCTGACCCCCCAAGATGTTGTGTAATGATGGGGGGTGGACAAAGGCCTGTCAAGCCTTTGCCCTGTGGGGTGGGGTCCCCGGGGTCCATTTCATTTGAAGGTTCTTTGCTGGAGGCGTAAGATTGTCTATTCATTGGAAACGGGAGGTCATCCATGGCCAGTGAGCGTGAATACCCTTTTCCGGGAATCTGGACAACTTCGGATGGGTCCGGAGCAGTTGTGTGGGTGGAAACCCACATCAGTGAAGCAGCATGCGCGTATCCCATCACCTCTTCCACACCCATGGGGGTGGGTTTCCAGGCGGTGGTGGCGCAGGGTGGAAAAAACCTCTGGGGCACCCCCCTGCAGTTTATGGAAGCAGAATCGGAGCACAGTTCTGCCTCTGCTGCAGAAGGCTATGCCCTTGCGGGAGGCCGGGTGGTGAACTTTACATCCGGTCAGGGGTTGATCCTGATGAAGGAAGTGCTCTATGTGATTTCCGGTAAACGGTTGCCTGTGGTCTTTCATATCGGAGCACGTGCCCTCACCTCTCAGGCCCTCAATGTGCATGCCGGGCATGACGACGTAATGGGGGTGGCCGATGTGGGGTGGGGAATGGTGTTCGCCAAAAATGTGCAGGAGGCAGCAGATCTTGCTGTGATTGCAAGAAGAGCCGCCGAAGATGCTCAGACCCCCTTTATGGTGATTCAGGATGGTTTCCTGACCACCCACACCCTGGAGAACGTGGCGCTTCCTGAACCTGAACTGATGAAGCAGTTCGTGGGAGATCCCCGCGAAAAACTCTTCAACTTTATGGATCCCGAGCATGCCCTACAGATTGGGGTGGTGGAGAATCAGGATTCCTATATGAAGGGCAAAATCGCCCAGAGAGCTTTCTACGACCATCTCAAACCCATTCTTCGGCACGCCATGCAGGCGTATTCCAAGCTGACCGGCAGGAACTACGACCTGGTGGAAACCTATCGGCTTGAGGATGCAGATGTGGCAATCGTGGCCATGGGAACCATCGCGGAAACCGCCATGGCGACGGTGGACTGGATGAGAAAAGAAAAGGGATGGAAGGTGGGTGTGCTGAATGTGCGGACTTTCCGGCCGTTCCCGGGACCGGAGATTGTGGAAGCACTTCGCCATGTGGACCGGGTGGTGGTGATTGAGCGTCTGGACGACCCCCCCGCCCAGTCCAATCCGCTGGTTCGTGAAATCAAGGCTGCCTTTGTGGATGCCTTTACCGGAGCCTCCGGATATCCTGAATCCTATCCGCGTGTGGACCGAATCCCGGTGTTCTATTCCGGATCTGCAGGGCTTGGCGGTCGGGATGTCCGACCCGGCGATTTGATTGCTGCGGTGAAACACGCAAGGGAAAACCTGCCGCGACGCTATTTTGTGCTGGGCATCCAGCATGAACTTGCGCTTCCCAGGGAAGAGGATCCGGATCTTCGTCCCGCGCATGCTTTTTCCATGCGGGGCCACTCCGTGGGCGGGTTTGGTTCTGTGACCACCAACAAGGTGATTGCCACGCTGGTCGCAGATCTTTTTAACCTTCATGTCCAGGCCTATCCAAAATATGGCGCTGAGAAAAAAGGTCTTCCCACCACCTATTATCTCACCGTGGCTTCTGAACGCATCCGCATCCATTCCGAACTGAACCGGATTGAGTTTGTCCCGGTCAATGATTTCAATGCCTTCTTTTACGGGAATCCCCTGACGGGCCTTTCGGATGGAGGCATTGTGTTCCTTCAGACGGAACGTGAGCATCCCGAAGAGGTCTGGGAAGCGTTGCCCCGTCGCGCCCGGACCTATATCCGCGAGCACGGGATCCGTGTGCTGTATCTGGACACCCGTCGCATTGCAGAAGAAGTTTCTCCCAGGGAAGACCTGGTGATGCGCATGCAGGGCATCGTATTGCTTGGCGTATTTCTGCGGGCGGCTCCCGTGATTCAAAAGCAAAAGGTGGATGAAGCTGAAATGTGGAAGACCGTGGAAGCTTCCCTGAGGAAGTTCTTCGGTAAACGGGGAGAAGCCGTGGTTCAGGCCAACCTGACTGCGGTGAAACGGGGATATGCAGAGGTGAGAGAGATCCCCGCCGATGTGATTCAGAAAACACCGGAGGAGGTGTCCTCATGAAGACCCACGTGCGTGAGATCATGACCCCGCACCTGATTACCTGTCCGGAGGACACCCCGGTTCAGGATATTGTGAAAACCCTGAGGGATCGGGGAATCGGTGCGGTGGTCATTCTGGACAAAGAGGGAAAGCCTGAAGGGATTGTTTCAGAAACGGACATTCTTGAGATTGTGGCGCGTGAACAGTATCTGGACATGTGGAAGCATCTCAAAGCGCGTCACCTGATGACCCGGGAACTCCTGACCATTCCGCAGGATGCCCCCATCCAGGATGCGGCCGCCATGATGGAGCGATTTCGTGTTCACCGCCTGGTGGTGGTGGACGATGAGGGACAGCCCATCGGTGTGGTAGCCATGTCCGATGTGATCCGTTATCTTGCGGATCGTGAAGAGGAGGCGCATCATGACCAATGAACCCAGGCGTCCTCGAAAAAAGGATACGGTGACGCCCCAGCAGGAACAGCTTTTTGAAGAGTTCGTGGAAGATACCGGGGTGCTTTCCAAGGCGCGTGGAGAAGCCAAGGAATTGCACGAACAGCGTCTCTTCTCCACGCCGATATTGCGAGTGGATGACTACGTGACCGAGTTCGCCCGTACAGTGGTCCCGGCCTACAACGTGGGCAAAGGTCCGGAGGAGCTTCCCGCGGATGTCGGGGTTGCACGGAGCATTATTCCGCCGGGAACGGGTGCCCTTCGGGATTTCAGTTATATTGCACCGGAGATTCCTGAGTTTATTCCGGACAAATGTGTGGGATGCATGCGGTGTGTCACGGAGTGTCCCGACACGGCCATTCTCGGAAAAGCCATTCCGGAAAGCACCCTCCAGCGTGCACTTTCGGAGGTTCCGGAGGAGGAGAGAGACCTCTTCGCCCACGAGTTCACCCGCACCAAAAAGTTTTACGACATGCCCAGAAAGAAAGGACTGGAGGGCGCCCTTTTTGGAATCTTTATTGATCCCACCAAGTGTAAGGGATGTGCGGAATGTGTCACGGTATGCCACGAGCAAGGTTATGACGCGCTCTCCATGATTCGTAAAAAAGCGGGCACCGTGGATCGTTACCGCAAACTGTTCCATTTCTTCAAGAAACTCCCCGCCACCCCTCCGGAATATATCAACGAAAAGGCGGTTGCCGACATCATGCTTACCGACCGTGCCCTGCTGTATGTGGGGGG
>JALUJC010000016.1 GCA_027053375.1 Caldifarciminota bacterium | reverse complement strand
CTGGTGGGGCGGGATCATACCTTACCGCTGGAGAAGGGGATTGCGGTGTTTGGGGCTGGCAAAGCCTCCGCCTGTATGGCAGAAGCCCTGGAGCAAAAGCTTGGTTCGTGGATCGCGGACGGCATGGTCATCACCAAAGAAGGGCACAGCAAACCGCTGCACCGTATCCAGGTCCTGGAAGCCTCCCATCCCATTCCCGACCCGCGGACCCTGGAAGCCACACGGATGCTTCTGGACCGTCTTGCCCGTCAGCCCGAAGGACGCCCCGTGCTCTTCCTTCTTTCGGGCGGGGCTTCCAGCCTGATGGAGCTTCCTCGCGAAGGGATCACCCTACAGGACCTCCAGCAAACCACCGAACACCTTCTCCGCTCCGGTGCACCCATTCAGGCCATCAACACGGTTCGGAAACACCTCTCCACCGTAAAAGGAGGGCAGCTGCTGCGTTTTGCCCGGGGTCCCGTATGGACACTGGTGATCAGCGATGTGGTGGGGAACGACCCGGATGTGATTGGTTCGGGACCCACCATCCCCGACCCGACAACCTATGCCGATGCGCTGAGTGTGCTCCGGGCGTTCCACCTTCTGAACCAGATTCCGCCGTCCGTTCTGGAGACCCTGGAGAGGGGAGCACGTGGCGAAATCCCGGAAACCCTGAAAGATCTCCATGCCCACCCCTATCCCACGGTGTACCACATTCTCGCCGATCCCTTTACGGCAGCCCATGCCCTGCAGGAGGAAGCCCGGCGCCTGGGGTACCACACCGTGATCCTCAATGCCATGGTGAGCGGAGAAACCCATGAAACCGCTCGTTTTCTCGTGGATGCGCTGCGTTCCTGTGTCCGGTATCATCATCCCGCCGCACCCCCCGTCTGTGTGATCCTTGCAGGAGAAACCACCCTGGAAGTTCATGGAAGGGGGAAAGGGGGAAGGAATCAGGAATTCGCCCTGTATGCCGGATTGCTGCTGGAGCGATACAAACTGGATGCGCTTGTGCTGGCACTGGGAACCGACGGGACTGACGGTCCCACCGATGCCGCCGGGGCATGGGTCTCCCGTGCGATCCTTTCACAGGCACGCCAGAGAGGTCTTTCTCCGGAAACCGCCCTGGATCGCCAGGACAGTTACACCTTTTTCAAACAGGCAGGTACGCAGATCCACACCGGTCCAACCTGCACCAACGTGTGTGATCTGATGGTGGGCATCGGACCTGACCCCACCGGCTCCTCCACCCCCGAAATGTGAAAGGGACGACTGCGGAACCTGTGAATCGTTCCTTCCGGCACCTCCATGCAACACAACCACCCCGAGAATATTCCGGGATATGCAGCGTATCCGCCGGATCAGGATCTCCGGGGACACTTTATCCACTTTTGACGATTCCCTTTCTTCCATCTATACTATGCACATGTCCACGGTTGCCATTCTTGGTGCGGGGTCCCTGGGGACCCTGATCGGTACCCGGTTAAAACGTGCAGGACATCAGGTGGTCCTGCTGGTGCGCTCCGACCTCCGGAAAGCCGAACTCGAGCAGAATGGTCTCCGCCTGGTGGAAGATACGTATCGCTATCCTTTCGAACCCGATGAAATTCACCGGTTTGATCAGGTCCCGCCTTCCATCTCCCTGGACGGCGTGGTGCTTACGGTGAAAGCCTACCACATGGAGGAGG
>JALUJC010000015.1 GCA_027053375.1 Caldifarciminota bacterium | reverse complement strand
ACGCTTCAGGGAGTCAGGAGGCAGAAGCTCGCCCTGGGTGTCAAGAAACGGGGATCTCAGCAGGTAACCCCGCAGAGGATGGGGCGGACTGGAAGGAATCTGAAGCGGGTCCGGGGGAAGGGCTACCACGATCGGTAAGAGAGAAAGGCGTTCGGAAAGGGGAAGAAGCTGTTTTTCCAGTGTTTTCCATTCCTTCCTGTTCCCGGTCCAGTGCAATCGTGAGAAGAGCAGCACATCAGGATAATAGTCGGTTCTGGAGCCCAGGGATTTTCGGAGACGGCTTTTGAGGACAGGAAGCCATCGGTCCAGGCAGTGGCTTCCTTCCCATAGAAAGCGGGGAGGGTATTCTGCAGAAATGCACTGCTCCATAACTTCCCGGGAGGCAGGAAACCACAGTTCGTCTGCGGGAGATTCGGGAGGTGTCAGGGCAAAAGCCACAGGGTAACCATTCCGAATGGATTTCAGGATCAGGCCATCCAGAAGGCGTTCGCTGATGATATCGGTGTAGGCTTCTGCTGCCAGCAGAGGATCAAACTTCGGATAGGGTGGAACCCACCAGAAGCGACGAACCGGGAAGGTGGATTTTCTTGTGTTGGTCCGAAAACGCAGCTGAAGGTTGTCCATCCACAGGGTGCCGCTGATCACGCCTGCGGGAATCTGAACGTACTGGACCACCTGGAAGGAACGGTAGCGGGTGGGTGGAAAGGCAAGGGTATCCGAATAAACTGTCCAGCCTTTTCCCGGCAGGGAACGAGGCCGAATGGAGACCAGGGTATCCCCTGCACCTTCCCTGTGAATCCAGAGCGCCCAGGAGAGGCGAACACGCTGGTCGGTGCTCTCTCTGACTGCGACCGAGAAGGTCAGGGTGTCCCCTCCGCGAAGGGAGTGGCCATCCTTTCGGTAGGGGATTTCTGGAGATAAGAGAACCCAGGTTCCCGCAGGTCCAGGTGCATTGCGGTGAATCTGGATGGATTGGCTCTGTCCCCCATGGATTCGAACCCAGCCGTCCAGTTTCAGGTTGAATGCAGGGTCTCCTTCTGCAGGACGGGTTGCCTTTTTCCAGGTCCAGCCGTCCGCGACACCGTCCAGGTTCTGATCCACCTCAAAATCTCCCCACCCTCCTGCCAGGTTGGTGGAAACCGAGAGTGCCGCTGTCACCACCCATACCCAGAACGCACTCATGGATGTGTTGCCTCCCGTTTCGGACGTAAAGCCTGGTATACGGTTAGAAATTTTCGGTGTGCCGCCACATCGTGCACCCGAAGAATCCGGACACCCGCATCCACGGCAACCGCTGCGGCGGCCAGCGTTCCTTCCAGCCGTTCTCCGGGGGTCTCCCCGGCTCCCAGATGGCCAAACATGGATTTGCGGGAAACCCCCAGCAGCACCGGTGCGAGTTCCGTAAAGCGAGAAAGATTGTGCAACAGCGCCAGATTGTGCTCCAGCGTTTTCCCGAAGCCGATGCCCGGATCCACAAGCAGGCGGTGGATTCCATGGGATTCCGCAAACCGGATCCGTTCTTCCAGAAAGGCATACACCTCCTGGACCACATCCTTATACGTGGGGTTTTGCTGCATGGTTTGCGGGGTCCCCTGCATGTGCATCAGCACCACGGGAGCTCCGTATTCCCGTGCAACCCGGACCATATCCGGGTCATGGCGCAGAGCAGAGATGTCGTTGATCCAGTCCGCACCAGCCCGGAGCGCTTCCTGTGCCACAGGTGCTTTCCGGGTATCCACGGAGATCGGAATGTCGAAATGGCGCCGAAGGGCTTCAATCACGGGGATCACACGGTCCAGTTCTTCGGGAACCGGGACCTCTTGTGCGCCGGGACGGGTGGATTCCCCTCCGATGTCCAGGATATCCGCCCCCTCACGGATCAGCTGCTCTGCGTGATGGAGGGCCTGGTCCAGGCGGGCATGCTGTCCGCCGTCGTAAAAGGAATCGGGCGTCACGTTCAGGATACCCATCAACAGGATTCGATCTTCCGGCAGCGGCCAGAGTCGCGCCATGTCAGAAAAGATAGTCCAGGTTTACGGTGAGGGTCCACGCTGGATCGTGGTCGAACCAGGTCCCGGCGAAAGCCCGCCCATCGGCATAGCGGTAGGATTCTTCCAGGGGAACGTTGTGTGTGAACCGTGTGGTTTTCTGACGCAGTTTGAGTCGCAAAAGAAGATTGGGTTGAAGGGCGTGGATCATGGTGAGATAGACCTTGCTTCCATCCCCATACAGAAAGTCGATCCCTGTGTCTTCAAAGATCCACTGGGAGGCTCCTTCGTTTCGCCATACCGCGGTGCCAAAGCGAACGCGGGTCTGTGGGGTGAGGTCTTCGTTCCAGAAAAAGGACAGAAATCCCCCCTTCATCAGTGCCCTGGGGATGTCGGTACGGGGGGAGAGGTCCACCTGACTGTACCGTAATTCAACACCGGCGAATCCTTTCCCTGTCAGGAAAAAGACCCGAAGGGCACGTTCCTCGGACAGGCTCTGGCTGATTCCGTTGTAGCGGAGGTTTCTCCGGATCTGCCAGCGCTCGCGATAGCGAATGCGGATCGCATGAACGGGTCGGAACTCCCCTTCCAGATTGAGCCGGTAATTCCAGAGTCCCTCGGTGCGGTCTTCCCACACGTCCACATAGGCCCGTGGCACCAGAAATTTCCTGTGGAACTGATACCGTGTTTCCAGAAAGATGCCCCGTTCGGGTTTTGGCATGGGAAACTGCTGAAGTTCCGAGGCAATGGGATCAAGGAGACGGTAAGGACGCTCCAGGGGCGTGTCCTCAAACCGGTTGTCTTCCTGGAAGGGACGCATGTAAGGATTGAAATAATCCGGGTCGTAGGAACGGAGCAGAAGGTTCCAGTAGAAACGGGGTTTTTGCAGGCGGAGAGCCGCGACCCATGCATTCCCTCCCTTTTCCTGATGGGAGGCTTCCATTTCCATGCTCACAGGGAATTTCACCGTTCGGAAGGACATGCCATAGAAACGGAAATGGTCCGTGGGGATCCGGGGAAAAGCCGGGTCATTTCCGGGGAGGGGTTCCAGGTCCGCGGGGATGTCCAGGTCCTCCCACCGGAAGGAAAGCGCCTGATCATACCGGATGTCCAGGGTATGAAAGCGAATCCGGCTCCCGATCAGGAAGGGACGGGGCAGATCCACGTCCACCCAGCCTCCCATGAGCCGTTCGTTCAGGGCATGTTCCCGGTAGACCCGGGGGAGAAAGGTTCCGCTGTACAGGAAGAGGGGATTCCCGTTTCGATCCGGGATGGCGGGACGTGCCTGCCAGGAGCCGTACAGGGAGGCGTGGAGGGGACCATAGCCCAGACGTGTGTACATGCCCCGAAGGCCCATGGTGCGGCTGGCGGTCAGATCCCCGAACACGCCCTGGTCACGGTCAAACAACCGATCCCGGCTTTCTTCACTGTTGTCCATGATCAATCCCTGGTCCAGGGCGATACGGTAATCTCCCAGGAGGATCCGCTTAACGCCGTAACGGTCAGGTTCCCAGTCCAGAAATCCCCGACCCAGCGCTCCCTCCTGATAGAAGGGACCGCTGTGGACCGCAGCACCCATCCGGAGGGTGTGGTGAAGGGTCAGGGCGGTTTTGATGTCCGTCCAGGGCTGAACATGAAGGGCTGCAAGGTCCTGCTGTTCCCTGGATAGACGGTCCGCAAGTGCCTGAATTTCCGCATCACTCCAGCCGGCTGTGCAAAGCCGTGTCTGGAGGGTGGAGTCCACCGCCCGTCCCTGGAGTTCGTCCAGTCGCTGGGTGAGCTGGTCTTCGGCATAGGTCAGGGCGTTGGGCAGGGTGGTCTGGACGGAGAGCCATCCATGCAGAGGCGGGAGGTTTTGCTTCTGGAGTTGAAGAAACGGCCGGAGGTTAAAATATCCATAGGAAGAAAGTTCGGGGATTCGCCGCAACTGGTTGGGATAACGTACCCGGATACGGCGGACATACCGAGCAACCGCTACGGCGTCCAGCAGGGATACGTTGGGGAGTGAGCGAAGCTGATCCACGGTGATGCGGTCCAGGGACAGGGGTTCGCGCAGGCGAAAGACCCAGTAATCAAAAGCGCTTCGTCGGGGACTTTCTTCAGATGCCCCACGACTCCGGATGGATTCAAGATCGCGCAGATACGCCCGGCCGCGATGCGGGCGTTTCAGCGTGAGAAAGGGTTTCCAGCGTGCCAGATCCCCGGGAAGAATGCCAGGAACGCTGGAAAGGTCATACACATTGTGGAAAGCACCATGGAGGCGCCGCCATTCCAGGATCGCCCGAACTTTGGTTTCAGGAACCGTGGCCCTATGAAGGGCACTGTCCAGTGGGATCTGGAGGGATTCTGCCAGGATGCGTGCATCTTCCAGGCCGATCGGAAGCAATCGCAGGCTTTCGGCGGGTGCTGTGTTGGGATTGATCCTGAGAAGTGATGCGCTCAACAGCCCCCACAACAAAAGATTCATGGCTGGATCTCCCAGTCCACGCTGAAAAGGTGGGTCAGGGGAAGTTCGGGAACCATCAGCACACTGTAATGAAGCTGAAACGTGCGATACGTAAACCCGGCACCCATGCTGAAGGCATCCAGCAGACTCCCTTCCCGACGGTAGCTCACCCGAAAGGAGACGGGATAAGCATTCAGACGGACTTCCTGCCCCACACTCCATGCGAGGGGGGCATAAGGCGATTGTCGGAGGGACACGAGGGTTCGGGTCCCCGGATAGGGTTCCATCAGGAGGGCAGTTTCCAGCCATCGTGCGAGGGGCGCACGGGCCAGGGGCGTTACGATTTCGGGTTGATTGAGATTCCGATACCACACCCCGATGCGGAAGAATCGCTGCGGCTGGAACAGCAGACCCACATCCACGCCCCAGGAGGTGTGTCGCTGAAATCGGGGGTCCTGAGCCACAAAGGTGTTCATCCGAAGACCCAGGCGAACACGGGGGGTCAGGGACCGGGCCACCACCAGTCCCAGCGCATACTCTCCGGCATTCCCGCTGTAATCCCCGTTCAGGGTGGTGCCGAGGGTCTGAAAGGTGAGGCCAACCCAGTGGTCATAGACCGCCATGGAGGCGCCGATCCCCAGATGCTGGATGTTCCCTCCATACAACCGTGAATAGAAAGACCGGACGCCACGCCCGTTCAGGGAGGAAGGGTTGCTCCAGAGGCCGGGGCTCACCCCCTGAAGGGCGGCTCCCCCGCCTCCCATGGCGGTGAGATAGGCATCGGTGTAGGGAAATTCAAAAGGATCTGCCGAGAGCGGCAGCAACAGAACCGTCATAAGGAACAAACCGAACGTACATCGCTTCATGGTCACCTCCTTCCGGGTGCTATTCTACACGCCGCTCCCGGAATGATCAATGAAGCCCGGGATGAGAACACCGGAGAGGGAAGCAGCGACCGCTGCTTCCCTCTCCGGAAGGACGATGGATGATCTTCAAGCAGATCAGGCGTTTTCGGTCGGGGTTTCCCCGGATGCTGAAGGCTCCTCCTGGGTCGCAGGGGTGGGCTCTTCTTCCCCTTCTTCATCCAGACCCTGACGGAGCGCTTCCAGTTTCTCCAGCTCGCTGCGCAGAAGATCGCCAAGGTTCAGGCGTACGGGTTTGAGCTCGAGGTGCTCCTTCATTTCCGCACGTTCTGCTTCGCGGGCGCGACGTTCCTCCATCCGGCGACGGCGTTCAATCTCCCGCTCCGAGAGAAGGACCCGTTTGCGTTCCGGTTCCACCTTCAGCACCTGCAGGGTGAGGGTCTGGCCAACCTGATAATGCGCCTGGGGATCGTTCCGGTGGATCAGGTGGGAGCGCGGAACAAATCCTTCCAGCCCCTCCTCCACCTGAACCACGATCCCCCGTTCACCCACTTCGGTGATGGGGAGTTCCACCACGGTTCCCTCGGGGAGGTTTTTCTGGATTTGCTCCCAGGGGTTCGGCCGCGTGTGTTTCAGGCTGACTTCCAGGATC
>JALUJC010000014.1 GCA_027053375.1 Caldifarciminota bacterium | reverse complement strand
CCCTTATTGATTATATCTTTTCTCTACAACTTGATGGGGATCCGCTCCCGGAACTTATTGTTGTGGAAGTCACACTCAATAAACTTTTCCGGATCTCACGGATGGAGTACGTCCCCAAAAAATCAGCCTCTTCCCTGTGATTCTCCAATTCCGCCCAGCGCAATGGCGCCCAGAATCATCCCACCTCCCACCATCTCAATGGACGTGAACCTTTCCCCCAGAAAGAGAGAGGACAGGACGGCAGCCATCACCACCTCAAAAAGAAGAACCAGGGAAGAGAAGGTGGCAGATGTACGTTTCAACCCCCATGCATACAGCACATAGGGCAGGACCGTGCAAAACAGGGCGAGATAGACCACCATGGCCCATCCGGTGATACCGTCGGGGAGCGCTCCTTCCGTAAGGTACAGGGGCAGCAAGAAGGGGACGCTTCCAGCCACCACTGCAAAGGAGAGCACCCGCGGCTCTATCTGGACGAGGATGCGTTTGGCCAGCAATATATAAACTGCCCAGGATTGGGAAGCCAGCAAAGCCAGTCCGTCCCCCAGACCCCGGAGTTCCAGCAACACTCCAAGGCCCTGACCCCCTGTGGTCACCATTCCCAGCCCCACCAGGGCAAGCACCAGCGCAACCCACACCACAGGACGGGGAAAAATCCGATCCACCAGGATGGTCAGGAGTGGAACCCAGAGCACATACATGTTGATCAGCAGGGCGGTCCGGCTTGCATCGGTGTACTGCTGACCTGCAAACTGAAACACATAACCCAGCGCGTTCAGGGCAGCCAGGACCCACAACCCCTTATGACGGATCACCCGGCGAAGGGTCTGACCCCACGCCCGACCTGGAAACATCAGAAAAAACAATGTTGCAAGGACAAACCGCCAGAAAGCGAAGGTAAAAGGCGGAATAGAGGACAACCCCCACTTGATCAGGGGAAAGGAGGTGCTCCAGAGAAAGGCAGCCGTCAGCAGGGCAAGAACAGGGCGCAGCACCTATCCTTTCACCACAAGATTCAGGAGACGATCCGGGATATGGATGACCTTCACCACCTGTTTCCCTTCTAGATGGCGCGCCACACTTTCCAGCGCCCGTGCGCGTTCCACCAGCTCTTCAGTTGAGAGACCCCGCGGGACACGCAGCTTGCCGCGAAGTTTCCCGTTGACCTGTACCGGAATCTCCACACTGTCAAGTTCCACATACTCCGGATCCTCCTGCGGGAACGCGGCGCGAAACACGGTCTCCTCATGGCCCAGGGTATGCCAGAGTTCCTCGGCGAGATGGGGCGCAAAGGGTGCCAGGAGACGTACGTAGATGGCAAGCGCATGGGCAAACACGGGATCTTCGGGGTGGGGATATTGCTGCAGCTCATTCAAAAAGGTCATCAGCTCCGCGATGGCGGTGTTAAAGTGAAACGCCTCCACATCCCGTCGGATTTCACGGATGGTCTGGTTCAGACGCACATACAGCGTTTTCGCCTCACCTTCCAGGGTCCCGGGATCCAGACGATCGGGTGGATTCAGAGGGAGATGATCCGCATACAGTCGCCACACCCGGTTCAGAAATCCACGGGCTCCCTCCACAATGGCATGGGTCCACTCAAAATTCTTTTCAGGAGGCGCGGCAAACAGGATGGCCACACGCGCCACATCTGCACCATAGGTCTTGACGAAGGGACCCACC
>JALUJC010000013.1 GCA_027053375.1 Caldifarciminota bacterium | reverse complement strand
GGGTCGCCCCCAGTTTGCCACCGGTCAGTTTGGACAGATTCCAGAGCACCTGGAACATGGCCCGCCGGGGCGCCGGTGCCCGTTTCACCTCACGGAAGATTCCAGCCACGATCTTTTCAAAAAGAAGCGGGACGGCAAGGAAAAAGGTGGGACGGGTGTCCAGCATGTCGGCACGCATCTCCCGGGGACGGAGAATGGAACGTGAAAAGGTGATGGTGGCACCGCCATAGATCGGACCCAGGAAACCGGCGGTGTTCTCAAAACTGTGGTGGATGGGGAGCACGGAGAAAAACATATCACCGGGACCGTAGTCCATGAAAGCATAGATGTCATCCACGTTGCTTGCAATGTTGCGATGGGTCAGCATCACCCCTTTGGAAGATCCGGTGGTCCCGGATGTGTACAGAATCACGGCAAGATCGTCCAGTTCCCGCGGCACCCTGTCCATTTCTCCCGGTGCATGTTCCACCAGGTCCGCCAGAACGGGGACCGACGGTTCATCGGGATAAGGATCCATGGAGACGATATACTTCAGGGTGGGGATGGTGTCCTTCATGTCCAGAAGGTCCCCGATGTACCGATCCTGTGCCACGATCAGCACCACTTCCCCATGATCCAGAATGTGCCGGATCTCCGTGGGGGTGAGCCGTGCGTCCACGGGGACCACCACCGCACCCGCCCATTGAATGGCAAAATAGGCGAACGCCCATTCGGGGCGGTTATCCCCGATCACCGCTGCATGCATCCCGGGCTTCAGACCAAAGGTTTCCACGAACACACGGGCAAGGCGTCGCACAATTCTTCCGGCTTCTTCATAGGTGTAGGTATCAAAGTCCGCACCATTTTTCGCGCGCTTCCGGAAGATGACGTGATTTGCATATTCCCGAACACTGCGCTCGAAAAACTCCGGGATGGTCACCACCCCCCTGCCCGGCCGGATGGTCCTGAGCTTTTTCGTGGCAAGGATCTCACTCATCCTCTCCCCCCTTGTTCTTCGCGTTGATTTTCCGGGCGTTTCACAGGAATGTCAAGACAAACGCACCTGCCCAGAACCCCGTACCAGTTCCCCCATCCAGACCCCATTCGGGAAATGCTTTTGAGCCGTTTCGAACTGGCTGGAGGGCACCACCAGGATCATTCCGATGCCAAGATTCCATACCCGCATTGCTTCTTCCGTGGGTACCTCCCCACGCGCCATCAACCACCGAAAACCCTCCGGGATCTCCCAGGTGAACTGGACGTGCGCATCCAGGTGTTCAGGGAGAATTCGGGAAAGGTTGCCCGGTATCCCGCCACCCGTCACATGAACAGCTGCCGTGACCCAGCCCTCCTGAAATGCCCGATCCACATCCCAGTAGATCACGGTGGGAGAGAGCAGAAACTCCAGCACGGATTCGGGGGGAGATGCCTCCTCAAGGATGGCCCGAATCAGGCTGTATCCATTGCTGTGGGGCCCGGAAGAGGGCAGCCCCAGCAAGCGATCTCCCTCGTGAAGGCGCTGCGGTGAAGCAAGCCGCTCCCGTTCCACTATGCCCACGGCAAAACCTGCCACATCCAGGGGGACCCCTTCCCTGAAGAACCCGGGCAATTCCGCAGTTTCACCGCCAATCAATGGAACGTTTCCCGGTTCCAGTGCCTGGACGATACCATCCACCACACCGCGAAAGATCTTCTCATCCAGCTGCACGGTGGCATAATAGTCCAGGAAGAAAAGAGGATGGGCTCCCTGGGCCAGGAGATCATTGATGCACATGGCCACCACATCGTTTCCCACGGTCGTCCATCGTTCATATTGTGCAAGCAACAGGATTTTGGTTCCCACACCATCCGTGGTGGCCACAAGTACGGGATCCTGATAGGACGAGAGGTGCGCCAGGGGGAAGGCCGAACCAAAGGCCCCGATCGGGGAGCGGGGCAGACGCTGTTTCAACCAGGCCACCAGCCGGTCAGCCCGGTCCAGATCCACGCCCGCATCCCGATAATGCATGCGGGAATTCTACGGCGCATCCCGGGGACCATCAAAGGCCCCGGGATGCGCGAATGTACACCTTCAGCATCCAGAAAACGGCCAGAAGGCCGACCAGTAATGTCCCCCCGAACAGCAATAGAGGCGAAAACTGAAATCGTACAGGAACGGAGGTCAAATCCACATACCGTATGAGTTCATGATGCTGGACCACCTGCCGCGCCACAGCATTTGCAAGGAGATTCAGGAGCTGGAACAGCACAAATCCAACCGCCACATTTGAAGATCCAAGGAAAGCGTAGACTGCACCGAAGGCAAAGGTGAGCACCATCAACCCTCCGATCACCCCATGCCAGACGGGGGGGAGATAGGGTCGAACCCGAACCAGATAGGGCAGGGAAGCCAGCAGAAACACCAGTGACCCTGCAAGAACCAGGCCAAGAACCACCGGACGAGCACGCACGGCGCGATCCCCTGATGGCGCCAGCCAGCGGGTGTCCACCACGAAAAATGCGGCCACGGAGAGAAGACCCAGGGCAAAGACCATGAGGTACCGCTCCACCACCTCAAAACTTCCATACAACCATGTACCCTGAAAGGCCCCACCCTTCATGTTACCCGCGAAATCCACCCATGCCTCTGGATGAACGGTGAGGGTCAGGGTGGATGCGAACATCACACCCAGAAACAGGAAAAGGAGGGCGGAGCCCCATCCCACCCAGCGCGTCCAGGGTCTCGGGTCTTCCTTCAGGCCGTGGAGGGCATAGAGATAGGTTCCGTAATAGGCCATCATGACAAGAGGGATCACGGCAAACCACCACCAGGCCTGAAGAATGGAGGATGTATAGAACAGCCCGGGATACAGGACCTGCAGAAACAGCAGCGGGACCACCCCGGCGTTGACTCCAAAGGCAATCCATACCGGCATGGTTTTGAGGAGACGTGCCCCCAGTGGTGCGGTATCCTGGCGGAGTTGCAGCAGGAGTCCTACCGGGAACCCCGCAAACCATAGCCCCATAAACACCAGATGCAACCAGAATCCAAACACTTTCAGCGCAAGCAACAACCCCACCGGTGCAGGCAAACCCTGCGGATCAAAGGAAGGAATCAGCGAATTCATCGGTTTCCTCCCAGTTTGACAAGATAATCTGCGATCAGCCCGGCTTCCTCTTCGGTTCCGGCGAAGGGGGGCATGGCCGGATGGTAGTCGGGCGGGTTGGCCGCCACATCGGCGATGTCTTCCCGATCCAGCTCACGGATACGCGGAAGAATGGCGAGATATCCCCGGCGCGTGTGACACACACTGCAGTGATAGGTGAACAGAATTTCTCCCACCGCGGCCCGGACCTCCGGATCCGCATCCTCAAGATTTTCTATATTTCCCCCGGTCACACGCTCGGCCGCCCAGCGGATCCAGCGGCCTCGCTGGAGGCTGCCTTCTTCCTGCCAGGCCGCCAGGTCCGACGCATAGACGGAGGTGGAATAGAGGACATGCGCGATGGTGTAGGGCTTTCGGAAGCTCTCCCGTACAAACTCCCCGGCCATCTGACCGGCAAACCCCACGAGCAGCAGGGTGAGCGCCACTGCAGGGACGGTAGCCGCTTCTCGAAGGGTTCGAGACATCCACAACCCCAGGGCAAGCAGAAACGTAATTCCCACAAGCAGCACACTCACGAGAAACACCGTGGGCCTCTCCGCCAGACGCTCCTGGATGTACACGGGCACCGCCCGTGTCCACGCGTACCCCCCCACCAGCACCAGCAGTGCGCCCAGTGCCGCCCATCGGGAAAACCACTGAAGAATCCGGTTTCGGTCTTCTTCTGTTCCCGCCCAGGAGAGATAGAACACCGCCCACAGGGTGGTGATCATCAGAGATCCTCCGGTGCGGACCAGGACGCCGGGAAGAAAGGTGGGGTTCAGGAAACCGTCCCAGAAATTCCGGGTCTGGACCCAGTGTCCTGGACTGGCCATAAACGCGGTCACCCCCGTAATAATCACCAGAGAGAGCCAGGCGGATAAAGCATAGAGAAAGGCCACCCCTTCTCGCTCTCCGGGCTTCATTCGGTCCCAGAAGTAATACAGACCCATGACGGAAACCAGTTCCACCACGAAGGTCACCCATTCGGTGGCCCATCCAAACACAAAGGTGTGGATCAGCGCGCTGGTGGTCTCGGGACTGGACAGCCCGATGGTCCACCAGATGCCCACGCCGGTGATGGCACCGAACACCACGGTGACATACAGGAAAAACCGTACAAAATTCCGCAGGAAATGAAGGAATTCCTCATCCCCGCGATGCTGCGCCTCCCGAACACCAACCCAGATCAGGATGCCTCCCCCCACGGCGAAATGGGATACCACCACATGGATCAACGCCACCACAGGAATCAGCATGGGGGCACCCAGCAACGGCACATACCACAATGGGTAATTCATCGCAAACCTCCTGACGTGATTCCTGTTCAACCAGATCGTGTCCAGACCAGACCTTCTTGATTACGAGTTTTCGCAATCCATTGTTTGCAGGATGCATATAGTGTACACCTGAACAATCTCCCGGTCAAGGGACCGACCTGCCTGTTTTCTGAACCCTGCCCGGCCATGTCCTTTTCTCCGCGGCCGCCTATTTGTATCGTTGACCATTCTATGGAACTTTTCCGTTCCAGTGTCCCACCACACAAAGGAGGCCTTGACAGCCATCCGAATCCACCCTACACTATCCGCATGGTCCCTTTCCCCTGGAGTCGCTGGGGCACTTAGGGGGACAGGGTGGACGCTCCACCTGCAGGAAGGGCACCTTTATGGAAGGGTCCGGACCGCAGCCCGGTCTCTCCACCATCGCACTTCACAGGAGGACAGGACCCATGATCTGGATGCTGGTGTCGTGGTTTGTCTCGGTATCTCTGTCGGGGAACGTGTTGTCCGGGAACAGCAACCTCCGGATGATCTCGGGAATGCTGGAAACAGGGTACCACACGGGGCCGGCCAGGCTAAGCTGGCAGGCGAAAGGAATCTACAGTCTGCAGGACACCGTGGAAACCGCGCGTTCGCTGGAAAGTGCTCTTCAGCTGGATCACCCCCTCAGCCCGCGAATTGAGTTTTTCCTGCTGGCCCATGGATACTCAGATCCTGTGGCTCGCACGGACTACCTGGTGGATGGCGGTGCGGGGCTCAAATATCGCTTTCTGGAAACCCCCTCCCGGGAACTCTCGGTGAGCCTGGCTCCTCTGGTCTCTGTGCGCAAGTATCTGGGAGAAGTTCCGGAACAGAGCTGGATCCTTTCCCTGCGCCCGAAAGTGGAATGGACCACACCCGGTGGGCTCCGGTTTCGCTGGCTCCTGTTTTACCAACCCAGTCTCCAGGATCGCGAAGATGTGCGGATCCTGAGCACAGCTCGCCTGGAGGCACCCCTGAACCGGACCTTCCATCTGCTTCTGGAGATGGAAGATCGCTATCTCTCCCGGCTTCCCGCAGGTGTAAAACACAACGACCTGCGGATCACCGTGGGCCTCAAAGGCACCTGGAAATCCCCGTGACCCCCCTGGGGCTGATTTTTTGACTCCTGCGATCCCGGTCATCTGCCCCCGCCAACATCTGCGGTTTTTTCCTCTGGGTTCATGTATCTCCCCGTCAGTGTGTCCAGCCCACATCCACGTGAAATCCTTTCCACCTCCCGAGAATAGAGAACTCCCACTGACCAAACTGCCGGAGGGAATATCCCGTGTCCAGGTATTCCTCCCTGGCCCCAAGCGAAAAGCGAACAAAAGCCCGGTGGTCCGAACGAAAGATCCATACCATCGGACGAACCCAGAAATCTGCCAGCGAATGAAAACGATTCCAGTCCTTCTCAACCCAGAATGTCCCCCCAACCTCGACACCCGGCTGGACATCTCCACGCCCCCACCTTCTGCCCACACGAACCTGATAGCGATCGGGACGGGAAACATCCTGAACCAGAAAATCGGTCCAGCGTTGCACCGTACGCGGGTACACCCAGACAGCAGATACGCCCCAC
>JALUJC010000012.1 GCA_027053375.1 Caldifarciminota bacterium | reverse complement strand
GTATTCTGCCAGGTTATAAGTGAGACGGTTGAACCATCCCCGTTGCAACCATCGGGGGATGAGCCCCACGGGTGCCGGAAAAGCCCGGGTGGGCGTCAGGGGCTGGAGATAGGCGGCAATGGCCGGGATGTTTCGGGCTTCGGCGATGTGGTAGGCCGGAAAACCCAGCCCGGAAAAGATCACGGCTGTGGCGCCCTCGCAGCCCGTGAGAAGGTGATCCATCACCCGGTCAGCATGCTGCAGGAACGCACGAAGAATCCCCTGGATGAGGGCGACGGGGTGTCCGGCCGTCCGGAGGAACGCCTGGCCCTCAGGACTATCCACCATGGCCCGGATGGACAACCCGAGCGAACCAAAAGCCAGCCCCGCCTCTTCCACCATCTCCTTGAAGTCCGGGTGGGTGATCACCCGCACCCGGACGCCCACTTTCTGAAGCGCCATCCCCAGCGCCACGTAGGGCTGGACATCTCCCCGCGTCCCTGCCGTCACCACCACGATTTCCCTCATGCGTTGTCCTCCACCTGCGGATCTGTGAGACAAGGATCCGCCGGGATGCAGGGTTCGTCAAGCGGTCACGTGTGGGTCGGGGTGGAAACGAACCAGGAATCTCCAGCCTTTTCCGCCATCTGTACACAACGAATGCTTTGTTTTACGGTATCGTCCCTGGACATCCCTGCACGCTGTTTGTGGTCGTAATGGTGTGTAGGGGATTGACTGGATTGTGGTGCATATTTGAAGTGTCCTGGTCGCGAGGCCCGCTGGTTTCCTCCCGTATCTCGCTGTATCGTGCACACATCCGTCACGGCCGGTTCCGCGATCAGGAAACGGTAAATCCTGGCATTCACTGCATTCCACACACTGTAGATCCTGAGAGATCTGTATTTCCCTGAACTGGAAAGCCTGTCCCCGCCGAAACGATCCGGGTCGGCGAAGATTGGATAGAAACGCATGGACCCTGCAGCCTTTCACGTACTTCACCGCTCAGAAAACCTGGATTTCGTTGAATCGTATAGCCCCCTTCCCTTCCTCCCCTCCCGCCAGGGGAGGGGAGAAGCACAGGGATACGTGTTCTGCAGGATAGATAGCCCACATATGCAGGAACGCAGGGGGGTTGCGGTCTGCGGGGGCAGGATTTTCTTCCAGTCAGGATGCGGTACACTTTGCAGCGTAGATTTCCGCGTATGGCTGGCCAATCCCTTTTACCAGGAAGGGGGAAGAAGAGAGGAGGTGCACGGGTATACATGAATTTCTGCATGAGCAGGTAGGCTGGACCTATGATCGTGGGAAACGGTACGCTGGGACGGACAACAGCCACCCGTCATCCAGAAACGGTCCTTACCCTTTGATATGGATAGAGACCATCCAGGATTTTGCAGCATTTTGGGGGGCGGTATGCGTGGTACATCCCGTATTTCGCAGGATCCCCCGCACACATGCCCCCACACGGACCGGTTCGCGGAGGCGTGTACAAAAGCGCCTGATCGTTCCGGCCTGTTCTTCGGGTCGCCGGGAGAAAGGTCTGGATTTCGCAGATGGAAATCTATCCCATCCCCCGATAATACCGTCTTTCGCTGCATTCTGCACGCACATTCCACCGACACGGTGTGGATTCGCGGTCAGAGAAGCAGAAGAGCCAGAATTTACATATATCTTACGTGATGTGTGTGCGTCCTGACCTGAATCCCTCTGAATTGAATGTACCCGGAAGGCCTCTTCGTACCTTTTTCGCTGTGGGGTGCAGAGAAGCCTGGACATGCCAGCATGCATCGCGCATTGTGTTGTTCAACGCCAGAGATTCTGTGAAGCGCGTCCACCTTTCCTTTTTCAAGGGAAGGAGGTGCGGGTTTGACAGTATTCCACCACGCCCATACAATACACGCGCCCTCAAAGCATCATGCCGGGGTGGCGGAACAGGCAGACGCGCATGGTTGAGGGCCATGTGGGGGCAACCCCGTGCGGGTTCAAGTCCCGCCCCCGGCATGCCAATTCTGTGAGGTTGTCCAATGGTTGACGATTACGGCTATATCAATGCACGCATCCGGGCACTTCGTTCCCGCCTGCTCACCGCAGATGCACTGGAACGTTTGCTCTCCCAGCCCGACCTGGACCATCTGCTGATGGCCCTTCGGGAAACCCCGTATGGAGAGGATCTTTCCCGGGTGGACGGCACGCTGCCGCCCGCAGAGCGCATTCACCGGGCACTTCATCGGAACCTGGCCCGGACCTACCGGAAGATCCTGATGTTCAGTGCCGGCAAGCCCCGCACCCAGATGCAGGTGGTGACCGGTCGCTATGATGTGCACAATGTGCTGGCCATTCTGCGGGGCAAGGCACAGGGGCTGGGGGACACGGAGATTCGCAATTCCCTTCTGCCAGCGGGTGTCCTGGATGATGTACGTCTGGAAGAACTCCTTCGCCGGAACGAACCCCGGGAGGTGCTGGAGGTCCTGGGGACCTGGAACCTCCCCCTGCCGTTTTCCCTGAGTCGCGGACTTTTCCGGGCACTGGAGCAGCACAACCTCCAGCAGGTGGAGGTGCTCCTCTATGAGAGCTACCTTGCCTGGGCGCGGATTCGTCTGAGCGATCGGGATGAGAATGACCGCGTGGTGCTGCACACCCTTCAGGCGTGGGTGGATATGCGGAATCTGATGGCGGCGTTGCTGCTCATCAAAGATGGGATCAAACCCGCGGGGCGCGTGATCTGGTTGCCGGGGGGCCATCTGGCACCGAGAAAACTGCGTGCCCTGGAGGATCTGACCTCCCTGGAGGATGTCCGGGCAGCGCTGCAGGGAACACCCTATGCGGCCCTGCTTCCCCGGACCCTCACGGCGCTGGATCTTCCCGCTGTGGAACGGCGACTGGAGGAACGGGCGGTTCGGGAAGCCCTTCGGGCACGCAAAGGGGATCCGCTGGGCATCGGTATTGCCCTGAGTTACTTTGCCGCCAAGGACACGGAGATCACCAACCTCCGGATGATCACCTATGGAATTGCCTTCGGGCTGGATCGCAAAGAGATTCTGCCCCATCTGATCCTGCCTGAAGAACTGGCCGTTGCATGAGACGTTTTCCCTTCCTTCTGGGCCTGGTGATTCTGATCCTGGCCCTGGGTGTGGGACTGGGCTTTCAGGAAACCCTCCGCACCTTTCGTGCACGCCGGACCACGGTGGCGGTGGTCCCCATTCGGGGGACCCTCCTGGATGTTACGAAAACCCTCAAGTGGCTGCGGAGGTTGCTGGAGATCAAACCCCGGGCAGTGTTGCTGGAGATTGAAAGCCCCGGGGGAGGTGTGGGACCCAGCCAGGAACTGGTCTGGGCGGTGCGCCGGTTGAAAGATTCCCTGAAGATCCCGGTGGTGGCGTATATTCCCTCCCTGGGCGCCTCGGGGGCCTATTATGTGGCGTCTCAGGCGGATGCGGTGGTGGCGCTTCCCGGTGCGCTGGTGGGCTCCATCGGGGTGATTGCCCAGTTTCCGGATGTGTCCGAACTGGGACGCAAGGTGGGGGTGCAGATGCAGGTGCTGAAAGCCGGTGCCCTCAAAGACGCCGGAACCCCCTGGCGCCCCCTCTCTCCCCGTGCACGTGCCTATTTCCAGAAACTGCTGGACGACGTCCATGCCCAGTTTATTCAGGATGTGCAACAGGGGCGCCACATGCCGCTGGATTCCGTAAAGGCCCTGGCGGATGGTCGTGTATTCACCGGTGCCCAGGCTTACAGGCTGGGGCTGGTGGATACCCTGGGGGATCGCACCGTGGCCCTGAACCTGCTGAAGGAACGGGCGGACATCAAGGGAAAGGTGCATCTTCTGTATCCTCCACCCCCGCGGAAACCCCTGCTCAAGCGGTTGATTTCTGAGACCGTATCGGGGATCTCTCCGGGCATGCTTCCCTCTCAACCCGGGCTCTATTACCTGTGGACGGGACCCTTCTGATACGCGGGACGCTCCCCACCCCGCTGGATGTGCTGGTGCTGGCACCCCATCCAGACGATGCGGAACTGGGCATGGGAGGCACCCTGCTCAAGATGAAGGCTGAGGGTCTGCGGGTGGGGGTTCTGGATCTGACCAACGGAGAGCCCACACCCCGGGGAACGGTGGAAGCCCGCCTGGAGGAAGCCCGTCGTGCCGGGGATCTTCTGGAACTGGATCTCCGGGTGGTGCTGGATTTGCCCAACCGGAAACTCCAGGATACCCTGGAAGCGCGGGAAAAGGTGGCGGGCGTGATCCGGTTGACCCGTCCACGGCTGCTGTTCGCGCCCTGGCACCGGGATGCACATCCAGACCACCGGGCAGCTTATGAACTGGCGATCGCTGCGCGGTTCTATGCCAAGCTCACCCGCACCTCCATGCCGGGCGACCCCCACTATCCTCAGCAGATTGTGTTCTATCATCCCACCCATCTGAACGTGCATCTCCAGCCCCGCCTGATTGTGGATGTGAGCGAGACTTTTCCCCGGAAGCGGGAGCTGCTGGAGATCTATGTTTCCCAGTTCGGGTGGGGAGGACGGAGCGAAGCGCTGTGGGAGCGAATGCAGCTGCGCGGACGGTACTGGGGTCAGCTGATCGGTGCCACCTATGGCGAACCCTTCACCACGGAGGAAGAGATCGGGGTTCGCCGGGTACGGGACTGGCTCCTTCCAGAATGATCCATCCCCCGGCATCCGGTGTGCTGTGTCTGCCCTCCCGGGAGGCGCTGTTTCAGACATCCCTCCATGCTGCAACCTCCATCTGGCCGGATCTGGCAGCGCAATGGCGGGAGGAACTGGGATTACCCGCCCGGGGGGTGATGGCCTGCGGTCACCAGCCCTGGCCCTTCCATCCGGGCATCTGGGCCAAGTTCTGGACGATACGCTGGCTGGCGCAGCAGCACGGTGCGATGCCGGTGGGGTTTATCCAGGATCATGCGCCGGCGTCCGATCTGGTGTGGCCTGAACTGCATGATACCGGGCTGAGGTATTCGCCGCTTCGGGAGGATGCCCGGCCGTTGCGGGATCTGCAACCGGAGGCTTTTCCACTGAATCAGGCATGGGAAGCGGGTCTCGCACTGCTCAGGTCGCTGGACCTGGAGGCGCGGATTCCGATACTGGATCAGGGCATGGAAGGTCTGGCCACAGCGCTCCGAAATGCCTCCACCCTGGACCGCGCGCTGGTTCAGGCGTTCCGTGCGCATGCTGGATTTCAGGACATCCGCTGGATCCGGCTCCAGGAGGTGCTGAACACAGAAAGTTACAGGGTCTATCTGAAGCGGGTGCTGTCCGATCCCGTGCATCTGAAGGAAACGTACAACCACATTCTCCGTGCATACCGTCGGGAGCGCCGGATCCGAACCCGTGCGCAACCTTTTCCGGACCTGCAGCAACGGGAGGGGGAGGTGGAAGTTCCCTTCTGGTGGCTGGGTTCCGCTGGCCGGCAGCGGGTGTGGATGCGGGAAGACGGTCTGCTGCATGCCGGGGATGGTACGGAACTTGGAACGGTGGCGACGGTGATGCCCCTGGACCGGCTGGTGCCCCGTGCGGTTCCGCTCATGTGGATCACACGGTATCATCTCTCCGATGTTTTTCTGCATGGGCTGGGGGGATATGCGTACGACGAGGTCACCGATCGTCTGGTGGAGACGCTCTGGCAGCGACCGAGGAAACCTCGCCGGGCGGTGACCCTGTCCCTGGGGCTGACGCGGGAGGATCCTGCGTCTCTGGAGGCCGAGGCGGCTGCGCTCACCCAGGAACTGAACCATCTGCCCCACCGTGCGGAAACTGTACTCCCGGAAGATCATCCCCTGCGGAAAGAAAAAGCAAAGCTGGTTCAGGCCTTTCAGACGCCGGATGCGGATCGGGCGGCACTGCACCGCGCCCTGAAAGCCCTTCAGGCCCGGTTGCAGACCCTTCCCGAGGTACAGCAGTACCGGAAATCGCTGGAGACCCGGCGGGAACGGTTGTGGATGCAGATTCGGCGCATTCGTGCACGAACGGACCGGGCGTATCCTTTTG
>JALUJC010000011.1 GCA_027053375.1 Caldifarciminota bacterium | reverse complement strand
CCGTAAGAATGCGGAGCGCATAGTCCAGTCTTCTTGGAACCTGAATCTGCATAGGAGAATCATACCCCCTGCAATATCGACTGTCAAGGTCCGCTTTGCGAAACACCTGCAATTTGACTTGCTTGATCCATATCCTGAACGTATAATTGCCAGTATGCAAACCCCATCCACGACCTCTGAACCGAAACGCTGGTTCCCCCCGCGGCCCCGCTCGGTGGAGGAGACCGGGTTGAAGCGGGACGACCTCGTGGAGTATATCCTGAAAACCCTCTATGTGCGGGGAACCATGACCGGTGCAGAACTGGAGGACAGTCTTAAACTCCCCTATCTGGGCGTTCTGGAGGAAGCCATGCGTTTCCTCCGGGATGAGGCGTTTGTGGAAGTGCGTCGCGGCATCACGCTGGTGGAACTCCACTGGGAATTCTTCCTCACCCAGAAGGGAATGGAACGTGCAGAAGCCCTGATGGAACGTCAGGGCTATGTGGGACCCGTTCCGGTACCCTACGAGCGATATCTTTCCTATTTTCAGTCGGTCTCCCCTCCCCGTGGAGGAATTGACCGGCAGCGGCTTCAGGAAGCCCTGAAAGACCTTGTCTTCCCAGAAACCCTCTTTGACCAGCTGGGACCTGCCCTGAACGCGGGGCGGCCGGTGTTTCTGTATGGCCCGCCAGGTACCGGGAAAACCTCCATTGCCGAACGCATCGCCCGGGTGAGAGGAGGAGAAATCTGGATCCCCTATGCGCTGCGTGTGCACGGGCATATTGTCCGGTTGTTTGATCCCCTCCATCATGACCCCCTCCCCCTGACGGAGGAAGAACTCAATGAAACCGTGGATCTCCGCTGGGTCTGTGCCCGCCGACCTTTTATCATGGTGGGCGGTGAACTCACCCTGGAAAGCCTGGAGCTTCAGTACGAACAGCACAGCAAAACCTATGTGGCGCCCATTCATATGAAAGCCAACGGCGGAATTTTGCTGGTGGATGATTTTGGGCGCCAGCGCGTCCCCCCACGAGATCTTCTGAATCGCTGGATCGTTCCTCTGGAAAAAGAGCGGGATTTCTTCACCCTCCAGACCGGTGAGCAGATCACCGTTCCCTTCAAGATGCAGCTGATTTTTTCCACCAACCTGCGTCCCCAGGACCTGGTGGATGAAGCCTTTCTCCGACGTATTCCTTACCGGGTGTATGTCCCCGCACCCACGGAACCTCTGTTCAAGGAGATCTTCCGACGGGTCTGCACCCACTACGGAGTAACCTATCGGGAAGAAGCCGTGGACCGCCTGATCCAGAAACACTACAAAAGCAGGTCGCGACCGTTCCGGGCCTCCCATCCCAGGGATCTGGTGCTTCAAATCCTGGAACATGCGCGATTCCTGGGCGTCCAGCCTGAACTGAGTGATCTTCTCGTGGACCGCGCAGCGGAAAACTATCTGGGGATTCT
Organism: Caldifarciminota bacterium; assembly: GCA_027053375.1. GTDB lineage: Bacteria > Hydrothermota > Hydrothermia > S141-80 > S141-80 > JALUJC01. The sequence goes on along the minus strand of JALUJC010000011.1, from coordinate 4,549 downwards.
GGACCATTTTCGTGCGGGAGGTCCCACCCTTGCCTGATGTAGAAGATCGGCAGAAACGCGTGTTTGATGAAATCCGGAAGCTGAGTACGGAAGGGCTGCTTCCGGAAGCCCGAACGCTGGACACCCTGTCCATTGAAGAAATTCTCCAGCTGATCAACGATCAGGATCGCCGTGTCCCTGAAGTGGTGCGACAGGCCATCCCACGTATTGCACAGGTGGTGGAGGTGTATGTGCGTACCCTGAAATCCGGCGGGCGGGTGTTTTATCTGGGCAGTGGAACTTCCGGACGTCTGGGGATCGTGGACGCCGCCGAACTCTGGCCCACCTACGGCCTGCCCTGGGATCGCGTGCAGGGCCTGATTGCCGGGGGGTACGGCGCGGTTTTTCGATCCCAGGAAGGCGCCGAGGACCGGGAAGCGTGGGCTGTCCGTGATCTGAATGAGCGGGGCTTTTCTTCCTCTGATTTTCTGATCGGTATTGCCGCAAGCAGCCGGACACCCTATGTGGTGGGTGGGTTGCGACACGCCCGCTCCCTGGGTGCCCCCACAGCCCTGATCGTCGCGGTACCTGAAGAACAGGTCCGGCCTGACATCCGGGAGCTTGCGGACATTCTTGTGGCCCTGCCTGTGGGGCCTGAAGTGGTCATGGGGTCCACACGAATGAAGGCCGGCACCGCACAGAAGCTGACCCTCAACATGATCTCCACCGCCGCGATGATCCGGCTGGGGAAAGTGTACGGGAACCTGATGGTGGATCTCTATGCAACCTCGCAAAAACTTCAGGCCCGGTCCATCCGCCTGATCATGATGGTGACGGACCTCCCCTATACACAGGCCCGAGAACTTCTGGATCGTGCAGGCGGTTCGGTCAAAGTGGCACTTGCCATGCATCTCGGGGGGTGGTCTGCAGAAGAAGCCAGGAAACGTCTGGAAGCAGCAGATGGGTTTCTCCGCAGGGCGCTGGAAGCGGACCGGTAACGATTTTTCCTTCATCGCGTATACTATACAGGATGAACTGCATCTACGACGAAGCCACACTGTGGGACTGGGTGGCAGGTGACCTTCCCGCGGAGCAAGCCGCCCGGGTCCAGGCGCATGTGCAAACCTGCGAGGTTTGTCAGGCAAACATTGCGCAGATCCGGGGGATCCACCAGGGGTTCGTTGGCCTTCCAGACAGGGTACGTACGCCACTTACCCGCATGCGCGCACTTCTATGGATTCCTGCAGCGATCAGCGGAGCTTATGCCCTTCTCCTTGCCGCACTGGTACCGCTGATGATCTGGGTGTATTTTCAGGGTCCCGCACCGACCCTCATAAAGATGAAAACGCTCTGGACAGGTGTGGAAGTGGGAACCCGTTTGCTCCTTCCTTCTCTGATCCCATCGGCCATTCTTTCTCTGGCCATGTTGAGTCTGCTGGGACTCTGGAGTCTTCGTATGGCAGAGGCGCGACGATGAATTCTCTCTTAAAATCCTGGCTGCGAGCACTGGGGATCTATTTTCTGTCATTGAGCCTCCTGGGGGTGACCGCTTTCTGGCTGATGGATGCCGTGGTGATGCCAGCCTACGTGCACAGGGGACAGGAAGTCTTCCTTCCCTCCGTGGTTGGACTTCCCCTTTCCCGGGCGCTGGACACCCTGCGCGCCCGCAACATTCCGTACACAGTGGATCCGGTTCCCGTTCCGTCCACAAGCCCCGAGAGCACGGTGGTCCGCCAGATCCCCCACGGCAACATCCATATCAAACGCGGACGACGCGTCCGTCTGGTTATCAGCAAGGGTACTGCGGTCGATCTGCTCCCCTGAACCCATGCGAAGCACGCTGCCTCCAGCACTGGAAGCTTTTGTGCTGGAGCCACCACCCGAACCCGCATATCGGGCATTCACACGGAAAGAGCTCCAGGAACGGGCAGAAGAGGCGCGGGCTTTGCGCTCCTTCCCCTGCAGGGTCTGCCCCCGTAACTGCCAGGTGAACCGGATGCAGGATGAAGCAGGATTTTGCAGGACTGGACGCCATGCTGCAGTGGCTTCCGTGTTCCCCCATTTCGGAGAAGAAGACGTTTTGCGCGGATGGAATGGAAGTCCAGCGTATGGGCTGTCATAACCTGAACCTGGTGACACCGGAGCATGTGGTACCCCAGATTCTGGAAGCCCTTGTGCTTGCCGTGGATCGAGGATTTCAGCTCCCCATTGTGTACAATACGTCCGCTTATGACGGTCTGCATGCCCTTCATCTCCTGGATGGCATTGTGGACATTTACATGCCTGATTTCAAGGTCTGGACAACAGCACGTGCACGACGCTGGTTGCGCGCACCGGATTATCCCCGGCGGGTAAAGGAAAACATCCAGGAGATGCATCGTCAGGTTGGGGTTTTAAAGGTCAATGCCCGGGGTCTGGCGGTGCGGGGTGTGCTGCTGCGACATCTGGTGATGCCTGCGGCACTGGAAGAAACACGCGCCATCCTTTTCTGGATCGCGGAAGAGATCTCCCGTGACACATACGTCAATCTGATGGATCAGTACTTCCCTGCAGGGGACGTGACCCTCGATCGCTTTCCCGAACTGAGCGCACCGCTCTCACGGGAAACGTTCCAGGAAGCGCTGGAAATTGCACGGGAAGCGGGACTCTGGCGTCTGGATCGGCGCTTTCGGTGAACCGCCCACCCTGAGCCCTCATGGAAAACCCCAAGGGGAAAAAGCCCCACGGTCACCTTCGGGGGTAGGAAATTCAACGGCGGCGGTGCCGGAGGATCCTGGTGAGATAGGACACTCCTTTGTGAATTGTTCGTTCCCCGGGCATCCTGTAGACTACGATCTCACCCAACTTTCTTTAGATCTGGACTGGAGGCGTATCCATGAAAGAGATCTGGATCCTTGGAGGGGCACGCACCCCGATCGGTAAAATCCTGGGTGCGCTGTCTCCACTGAAAGCGACCGACCTGGGCGCGCTTGCCATCCGGGAAGCTGTACGACGGGCCGGAATTCCCGAAGACCGTGTGGATGAAGTGGTGATGGGCAACGTGGTGCAGGCGGGGAACGGGCAGAGCCCGGCACGGATTGCCGCGGTGAAATCAGGGCTTCCATCCACAACCCCCGCGTTTACGGTCAACAAGGTTTGCGGTTCCGGGCTGAAAGCTGTGATGCTGGCGGCTCAATCCATCAAAGCCGGTGACCAGAAGGTGGTGGTCGCGGGAGGTATGGAATCCATGTCCAACATTCCTCACGCCATCTATCTTCGTAAAGGGGTGAAATACGGCAATGTACAGGCGGTAGATCTGATGGTCCACGACGGCCTGTGGTGTGCCTTCAACGACGTGCACATGGGCAATCTCGCAGAGTACACCGCCCGAAAGGCAGGAATTTCCCGAGAAGAACAGGACCGCTTCTCTCTGGAAAGTCATCAGAAAGCCATCCGGGCCATGGATGAGGGACGGTTCAAAGAAGAAATCGTGCCTGTCGAGGTCCGAACCCGAAAGGGCACCCTCACGGTGGACACCGATGAAGGTCCCCGACGGGATACCTCCCTGGAAAAACTGGCCGCCCTTAAGCCCGCTTTTGAGAAGGACGGGACGGTGACCGCAGGCAATGCCCCCGGGCTGAATGATGGCGCGGCGGCCCTGGTGGTGGCGGATTCGGAAACTGCAAAAGAACTTGGAATTCAGGAACCCATGGGGGTGATTCGGGGTTACGCCGCCAATTTCCTGGAACCCCGGGACCTGTTCTTCGCGCCCATCGGCGCCATCCGAAAACTGCTGGATCAGGTGGGCTGGTCCCAGGATGAAGTGGATCTCTGGGAAATCAACGAGGCTTTCGCGGCACAGATTCTTGCGGATGGAAAAGAGCTGGGACTGGACTGGAGCAGGGTGAACGTGCACGGCGGTGCCATCGCGCTTGGACATCCCATCGGCGCCAGTGGCGCCCGGATCCTGGTCACCCTGCTGTATGCCATGAAACAATACAACAAAAAGAAAGGTGTGGCCGCTCTCTGCCTGGGAGGCGGCGGCGCCGTGGCGCTGGCGGTGGAGCGATGAGTAACAAAAAACGCACGGTCGGGGTGGTGGGTCTCGGCCATGTAGGCCTGGTAACCGCTGCAGGTTTTGCAGAACTGGGCTTTCCCGTTGTGGGGACCGACAGCGACCCGGTCAAACGGGAAACCATTGCATCCGGAAAAGCGCCCTTTTATGAACCCGACCTGGAAGAACTGGTTGCCCGGCATACCGCTTCTGGCCGCCTCCGTGTGCTCCCCACCCTGGAGGACGTGAGCGAACAGGCAGAAGTTATCTTTATCTGCGTGGGAACCCCTTCCCGGCCCGACGGTTCTGCTGACCTGTCCCAGGTGGAAGGTGTGGTTCGTCATCTTGCCAAGAGCGCCCGGGGTTATCTCCTTCTGGTGGAGAAAAGCACCGTTCCTGTGGAAACCGCCCGCTGGATCAAACGCACGGTACGCCGGTATGCCCACCCGGATAGCCAGATTGACGTGGCCTCCAATCCAGAATTCTTACGGGAAGGAAGTGCGGTGCATGATTTTCTCCATCCGGATCGCATCGTGC
>JALUJC010000010.1 GCA_027053375.1 Caldifarciminota bacterium | reverse complement strand
TTCATACGCTGGTGGTGCAGTTTCAGGGGGGGCCTGTGGGGGTACGGGCGCTGGCAGCTTCCATGGGAGAGGATCCGGAAACCCTGGAAGAGGTGGTGGAACCTTTTCTCCTTCGGGTCGGGCTGATTCGCCGAACCCCTCGGGGAAGGGAAGCCACGCCGGCGGCCTATGCCCACCTGGGCATCACCCCATCCGGTGGGTTGTTTCAGGGGAAGGGAACATGAGTCCGGCACTTCACGAATTCGCACCGGGGGAACAGGTCGCCGATCGGTTTGACATCATCCGTCGCATCGGCGAAGGCGGAATGAGCGTGGTCTATCTGGCCCATGACCGCCAGACCCATCAGGTGGTGGCGCTCAAAGTGCTGAAAGAGGAAATCATTCAGCGGGGGTATGTGCATCTTCTGGCCTCGGAGTTTTCCCTGATCTCCCGGTTGCATCATCCTGCACTGATTGAGATTCTGGACTTTTTTCACCCCCCGGGTGGGGCACCCTTTCTTGTGATGGAATATGTGGATGGACCGGAACTGCTCACATTTCTTGCGCGGATGTCCCTGGAAGAAAAAGCCCGGGTGCTGGCCGATGTGTTGCGGGGACTGGGGTATCTTCATGCCCGGGGCTACGTGCACCTGGATCTCAAACCCTCCAATATCCTGGTCACGCGAGAAGGGCGCCTGAAACTGACCGATTTCGGGCTTGCCGGCATCTTCCACCGGGGAATGAGCGTGCCCATGGGAACCCTGCTTTACCTGCCCCCGGAGGTGATTCAGAACGCACCGGTGGATCACCGGGCCGATCTGTATTCCCTGGGGTTGATCTTCTATCGCGTGTTCACCGGCCGGTTCCCCTTTTCCGCCCGTGGGGTTCGGGAGGTGATGCAGTTCCATCTGGAGGGTACACCCACGCCCCCGGTCATGCTGGGGTCGCTTCCTGTGGAACTCAGCGACCTTATCCTGCGAATGCTGGAAAAAGATCCGCTGAAGCGTCCCCAGAGCACCTTTGAGGTGCTGAAAGATCTGGGACGTGCGTTGCGGATCCATCTTCCCCTGGAAACCCCGGAAAGCCGGGAATCCTATCTCTATCCTGACCGTCTGGTGGGGAGGGAGAAGGAGATCCAGGCATTCCGGAAATACCTGCATCATCTGGTGAATGAGCTGGCTTCGGTGCCTGTGCTCTGGATTTCCGGGCCCAAGGGGAGCGGCAAATCCCGCCTGCTGGAGGAGTTCTGGCGCATCAGCGCGCTGAAAGGCGTGCAGTTCCGGATCCTTCGTGCGGATGCAGCCGATCCATTGGAACCGCTCAGGGAGTTCCTGCCCACCACGGTCCCCCGTGAGCAGATCGCCTCACTGGCACATTTGCTGGCGGAGCGGAGCCAGCAACAGCCCATGATCCTGGCCTTTGATGACCTGACCCAGCTGCCACACACCCTGCAGGAGTTTCTGCGAACCCTGCTGGAGCACCGGATGATGCCCCATCTGGGGATTCTGCTTGTGGTGGATCAGGAGGCGGAACGCTCGGGTAGATTGCCGCGATTCCTTGAGGAGCGTTTGCGCCACATGCCTGTGGAGCGCCTGGAACTGGATTTTCTGACCCGTGAAGAGGTGGGCCTGTTGATTGAGAGTATGCTGGGAGATCGTCTGCCCCAGGAAGTGGTAAACCTGTTGTATGAACGAAACGGTGGCAGTCCCTACTGG
>JALUJC010000009.1 GCA_027053375.1 Caldifarciminota bacterium | reverse complement strand
TTACAAGACCTTTGACGTGCCTGAAGCGGGAATGGAAGAATTGAAAGCGCGCTATGCCACACAGCTCGCGCTCTATGCCCGCGCCGTGAAGACCCACTGGAGACTGACGCGTGTGGAGGCTTTTCTACTGCTTACACCAAGTGCCCGCTGGATTCCGATCCTGACGCTTTGAGGTTTATTGAATCAGGGTCAGGCTCACCCCATCCCGCACCGGAAAGAGGGTGGTGATGCATCGGGGATGGGTGTAGACCGTTTCAAGAAACGCACGCATGGCGCGCACGTCTTCCGGGTCGTCTTCTTCCGGGAGCGCCAGCACCCGTCCACGAAGAAGAACGTTGTCCGCCAGGAGCGCACCGCCAGAACGCAGTCGGGGTAGTGCCAGATCCAGGGCTTCTGGATAGCGCGCCTTGTCCAGATCCAGGAAGACCAGATCCAGGCTTTCCATGGGCTGTTTTTCAAGCACTTCCAGCGCATCTCCACGGTAAAACTGGAACGCCACGGGGAATCCCCCGCGATCCAGGTAATATTCTGCAAGTTGAAGGTTTTCCGGATTCTGATCGGTGAGCATCAGTTCGGCACCTTCGGGCAGTGCGCGGGCGATCCAGTAAGCAGAATACCCGAAACCGCTTCCCAGTTCCATTACCCGCACAGGTTTGAGCCAGGCGGTGATCTGCATCAGAAGGGTTCCCACCACCGGCCCCACGATGGGGAAACGTTCCCGCGCGGCACGACGTTCCATCTCATTGAGAACCTCGTCGGTGTAATTCCCCATGAGGGTGAGCCGGTCCACAAACCGGTGCAGCGGAGGGGTCAGCGGATCAAAGGTTTTTGTGTTTTTTGGAGAAGCGGGCATAGGTTTCTTCTCCCTTTTCAAGGTGGGTCATGACCCGGCCCAGGACAAACAACCAGTCAGAGAGCCGGTTGACGAAGGGGATGACCTGAGGGTTGAGCGGTTCGCTTTCCGCCAGGTGAACCAGGGTACGTTCCAGACGACGACACACCGTCCGGGCCAGGTGAAGAAAGGCCACAGGAGGCGAGCCCGTGGGCAAAATGAATTCCTGAAGGGGTTCCAGCCGGTCGTTCCAGCGATCCATTTCTTCTTCCAGCGCCTGCACATGTCGGAGCTCCACCCGGGGGACTTCCTGCCCGGGGGGGGTGATCAGGTCGGCACCCAGCAGGAAAAGGTCATGCTGCAGCTGCTCCAGCCGATGGTCCAGAGAGGGGTCCTTCAGGAAAGCACGCACAATCCCGATGGTGGCGTTGAGTTCGTCCACCGTTCCCACGGCTTCCACACGGGGGTGGGTTTTGGAGACACGCACCCCATTCCCCAGCTGGGTGGTGCCCTGGTCACCGGTGCGTGTATAAACCCGGTTGATCCTCATGGCAGGGGAAGTATACGGGAAGCCGCCAATATCCGTCAACCGGACGCATTGCCTCATTAAACATCAACACGAAAGGGGGTTATTGCCTCATGATCAAATCCACACGAAAGGTGCTGTATCCTCCTTCAGGAGGAGCAAAGGAGGAAGTTGAATGGATTTTCTCGTGAGGTCCCCGGACGTATTCCCCGGGAAAACAATAGGGCGCCGGCTTTGCCGGCGCCCTTAAAAAGCCTGCGTTTCTGCGTTTCCGATTACCGCCGCAGCGCTTTCTTCGTGCTTAACGGGTGAACAGGCCGGGAAAGTTTCAGCAGATAGCC
>JALUJC010000008.1 GCA_027053375.1 Caldifarciminota bacterium | reverse complement strand
ATTTTCACCTCCCGTCCCACCACCAGTCCCCCGGTTTCCAGCCGTTTGTCCCAGCGCAGGCCAAAGTCAAACCGGTTCAGGGTGAAGTGCCCTTCCACACCGATCCGAAGATTTCCCCACGGATCGCGAACAGGTCCTGAGAGGGTAAAGGGGAAAGACACGGTTTTTGTGATGTCGCGTATGGTGAGGTCCGCATCCGCCCACCACTGGTCCTGCTTGCGGTAGACCCTTTTCAGCACCATCCGCATTTTCGGATAGCGTGCGGCGTCAAAAAAGTCTGCGCTTTTCAGATGGCGGTCCCGTTTGGCGTTCCGGGTGTTGATGCTGGCCACCTCCACCTCACCTTCCGCGCGGGCAGTGGTGGGATCCCCGGGATCCATCTCGATCCATCCCTGGATCTTTTCAAACACGCCTGTCACCCGTGTGACCAGCATGTGGCGTGCCTGGAAGGTGATGCTGGTGTGATCCGGATCCACACGAAAGCGCATCCGTTCAGCGGTAAGGGGCGAACCCACCACCAGAAGCACGGGCAGAACACGCAGAAGATTCCGGAGCATCACGAAATCTCCAGTTCAAATTCGTCCGCCTGGAAGCCCGCTTCTTTGTGACTGCCATCGCAGAAGGGTTTGTTTCTGGAAGTGCCACAGCGACAGAGCGCGACCACCTGCTGATCCACGGTCTTTTCTTCACCGCGGATTCGCAGGACATATTTTCCCTCTGTCATGATGACATAGGGTCCGTTCTTATTCCCCTGAATCTTCATGGCGCAACCTCCTTTTGGGGTTGAGGGTTTAAACGTTGACGGGAATACAGGGTTTTTCGTACAAAATACAGATGTGCCCATAACCTGAACCGGCGAAGCAGTTCCCATATCCGGTCCATGGGGAGCCCGGATTTCATGGCGAGCCGGGCTTCCGTTTCCACAAGACGGGAAATCTCCTTCATGAAGGTCTTCAGATCCTCCTCCTGAAGGCCTGTCTCCTGGAGAAGCCGTCCTGCGACCGCCCCCAGGCGCTGCACTTCCTCCAGGGGTTCACCGGTTTCCGGGCATCGCTGAGGAATTCCCAGACGGCCAAGAAAAGCAAGGCCCTTTTCCACGATGTCCGGGTCTTCCTCCGGTTCCTGCCCCCCCATGTGGCCATGTTCCAGATAGAGCAGCCACAGTCCAGGATCTCTCCGGATGTTTTCAAGAATGCGCGCGGTTTCAGACAGGGGAAGCCGGAACCATCGTCGGAGAAAAAGCAGCTTACGGAGTTCTTCCACTTTTTCCGGGCAGTACAGGCGGTGTCCTCCGGGGCTGCGGTGTGCCTGAATCAACCCCAGCTGTTCCCAGTACCGCAGCTGAGAGGGGCGAACATCGGGAAACCAGCGCTGGAGATAGGCCACCACCTCACCCACCGACCAGCGTTCTTCAGGATGGTTCATATCTAAATCTCCCGTTAACTTTAGAAATATACCGGTCCGTCCATGCGCTGTCAAGTTCGGTTAGAAACGCGGTAGTCAGGAAAGAACAGCAGACAGAAGTTTACACTTTTTTTGAGAATGAGCGTGTGTTTTGGGATGGATTGTAGAACGTATGATGGTTGTGTACAATATTTTGTGTAAGGAGGAAAAGCTGTGGAGGTGGGCATAAAATAGAACCTCCCGGGACAGGGATGAACCCCATCCACAGGAGGTAAACAAATGGAAACTGTGGAAGCTGTG
>JALUJC010000007.1 GCA_027053375.1 Caldifarciminota bacterium | reverse complement strand
CCGCCGATAAGCCAGAAACGGTCCTTTCCAGTCGATGGGGGTAAAGAATATCCAGGATTTTGCAGCATTCCCCGTACATAGAAACCCAGGATTCTGGAATTTGTTGAAGATGCACCCCTCCCCCTGGACGGGGGAGGGCCAGCACCCCAGGGGATTTCCCCTGGAAATACCCTGGGGACCCCGGTTGGGGTGGGTGTAAACGATCCGGGTTCTTGCAGCGTTTCCGGAGCAGTATACGTGGTCTGTCCTGCATTTCGCTGGACTGTACATGTGCCTGTCTCCTATACGGTCAGGGTCCGCAACCAGGGTACGCAAAAACCATGTATTCATTGCATCTCATGAACGGTAAACCCTGATGGACCTGCATTCCCCTGAATCGTGAGACCTGCCCCTCGCGAAACGATCCGGGTCGCGGAGATAGGTACAGGAATGCCTGGATATTCCAGCCTGCTCTGCGGGACGCTGTGAGAAGGGTACGGATTTCGCAGGAGGATCTTCATTCCATCCTTTGATCATCCCGTATTTCGCTGGATTATACGCACATACTTCCCCGACACGTGACGGGTGCAAAATCAGGATACGACAAATCCTGGTATTTACTGCATTTCACGCACTGTAGATCCTGACGGACCTGCATTATGCTGCATCGTACGTGAGAACCTGGACCATTCCTGCGGGATCGCCACGGGGGTACGTGGAACATACCGGGCTCGGTTGCATGTTCGGGTCCTGAAACAAGCAGGAGCGAGGAAAATACAGTGCAGTTCCCATCCCTATTTCAACCCGTGGGGTAGAGAGCAGGCACCGGGAAGGTGCGCAGACGCAGCGAATACGGCCCTTTCGTGCAGATTTTTGACGAGGCCATGCCTGGTAGCAGGAGATCGTGGCTTCACACCGGCCTTTTCGTAAAACGCTGTTTCAGTGGCTGGAGGTGGGATCCGGAACCGGCTCCCGGATCACGTCCAGAACCCGTCGTGCAGGATACAGGTTGGGTTTCCGTCCCGTTTCCCCGGGCGTCGTGAAGGTGGAGGGGATTTCTTTTCAAAGATTCCGGGGTTTTTGACCCACTGGAAGAGCCCCACCATTATGATACACCGCGCATAAAATTTCAACAATTTTTGTGAATACACCGTATTTTTACAGAAAATACACGGATGCCTGATTCTGGCGGGCGCGGTCTGTGCTGGAGAATGGCAGGAAACAGAGAGCGGTTGCTTCAAAGGAACAGGACCGTGCGGCCTGCGGACCCTGGTATGTTTCGGTGTTCAGGCGTATACTTTGTCTATGTCTACCACCTCCCGGGACCGCATGTTCTGGCGGTTTGCGGCCTATGGTTTTCTGAAAAATTTGCGGTTCTTTGAACCCTTTCTGCTCCTGTATTTCCGTGAAACGTTCACTTTTTTCCGCATCGGCTGGCTCTATGCCATCCGCGAAGTGAGCACCAACGTTCTTGAGGTGCCGACGGGTGTGCTGGCGGACCGGATTGGTCGGCGACGAACCATGGTGCTCTCCATGATCGCCTATCTGGTTTCGTTCGGCATCTTTTTTTTCACAAAATCTTTCCTGCTGTACGCCTTTGCCATGGTCTGGTTCGGTGCAGCAGAAGCCCTGCGCAGCGGAACCCACAAAGCTCTGATTCTCTCCTATCTCCACGCCCGTGGATGGGAGGATCGGAAGGTCGCCTATTACGGTGCCACCCGGTCCTGGTCGCAGCGGGGCTCCGCCCTGAATGCCCTTCTTGCGGGGGTGCTGGTGATCAGCACCCGGGATTACCGCTGGGTGTTCGGCGCTGCCATGGTGCCCTATGTGCTCAATCTGATCAATCTGGCCACCTATCCGTCCTGGCTGGATGAGCGGATTCAGCGGGGATCCTCCCGGGAAACGATTCGCGCGTTCCGGTCCATGTTTTCCCCGCTTTTCCTTCGGGCGCTGGTCAATTCTGCCCTGTTCATGGGACTGTTTCGGGGCACCAAAGACTATCTCCAGCCTGTTCTGAAGGATCTGGCACTCACACTCCCTATCCTGTTGTGGTGGCACGGGCAGCAGCGCACCGCCATGGTGGTGGCGGTGGTCTATTTTCTTCTGTATCTTCTCAACTCCGCAGTTTCACGAAATGCCTTTCGGGTGGAACGGGCCCTTTCCGGTGACCTCCACCGTGCCATCAATCTGTCCTATCTTCTGGGCGCGGCCACGGTGGTGCTTGCGGGCCTGGCCACCCTCCGGGGATGGTATGGGGTGGTGGTGCTGTTTTTTGTGGGCCTTTATGTGATTCAGAACCTCCGTCGCCCCCTTACACTGGGCTATCTGTCCGATGTGATCCAGGAGGAGCGGTTGGCCACGGGACTGAGCGTAGAAAGTACGGTCCGGACCCTGTTCGCAGCGATTCTTGCACCGCTGATTGGGTTTCTCGCCGATCGGTTTGGTGTGGGCGGTGCGCTGCTGGGGGTGGGTGTCCTGACGGCGGGGGTCTATCCCCTGGTGACGGTGCGTCCTCTTCCTGCCCGACCGTCAGAAAACGCATGAGGGGGCCGAAGCCCCCTCATGCGGCCGAAAGGGAAGGGATGGTGGAGCACTTACCCCTGCTCCAGCTCCTCCCAGCGTGATTCAAGAAGGTCCAGCACCCGTTCCCGCGTCGCTGTCTCCATCCGATCCAGGGTGGGACCAAAATGTCCAAACACCATCAGTTTACGAGCTTCGGGCAGGGGGATCCCCCGCGCCTGGAGATAGAAAAGTTTTTCCTCATCCACTCGCCCCATGGAGGCAGCATGGGTGGCACGCACATCATCCGCCTCAATTTCCAGACTGGGAATGGAATCCGATTTGGCGTTGGAGGAGAGCATCAGGTTGTGATCAGCCTGGAAAGCGTTGGATTTCTGTGCGCCGGGCCGAATGCGGATCATTCCTGTATAGACTTTACGGGCATGATCCCGCAACACCGCCTGGGAAAGCAGGGTCCCCTGGGCACCGCCCACCGCGTGGTCCAGTTCGGCGTACATGTCGGTCTGCTGATGATCCCCAAGAAGAAAGAGTTCGGAGGCATCATTCTGTGAACCCTCGCCCTCAATGCGGATCTGCTGCCGGATGTACGCCTTGCGGGCACCCAGCGCTGCACCCACCCAGGCCATACCTGCATAGCGACGGGTTGTGGCCAGGCGATAGGCTGCAAAATAGGTGTTCCCCGCCAGTGCCTGGACCTGCGTGTAACGGAGATGGGCGTCCTCACCCACTTCTGTTTCCACCCCTGTCATAACCAGGGTGGGATCTTCAAGCCGGGTGGAGTAGACTTCTTCCACGATGGAGAGCGAGGCACCCGGTTCAAGGATCACGTGCACATAGAGGGGATCCAGCAGCCCTTCCTCATCTAAAAGCCGGAGAAGCCGGAGATGTCCCCCCTGCGTGTTACGGGGTACATGGACAATCAGTGCGTGTGTCCAGGACGCCCGAAGGGTCAGGGCAAAACGGTCCGCATAGGCGGAAAGCTGCCGCATCCAGCGTTCAGCGAAGGCGGGAAGGGTCTGGAGGGCCTCCTCCGGTGTGAGCAGCCGAAAGGATGCCTCCGGTGTATGCAGCGGGTGAAGATGCCCATTGACCAGCGCGATCAATGTCTCATCTTTTCCGGCCGGGTCAAGATGGACCGGATAGGGAATGCGGGAAGCCACCGTTTCCGGGTCTTTCCGGGCGCCTTCCAGCTTCCAGGAGACATGGTTGAGCTCGTCGTAATGGAGGTAGCGGGAGTGGGGAAAGCGATCCACCGCCTGCAAAGCGTCCATCGCGCTTTTCCGGTGCGGCTGGAGTTCCTCCGGGGTGTGTTCCACCAGGCGTCCGGGATCCGCGTCTTTGAGAAGACCTTTCATCCTACCGAACCCTCCATTTCCAGCTGAATCAGGCGGTTCAGCTCGATGGCGTATTCCAGGGGGAGTTCTTTGGCGAACGGTTCAATGAAACCCATCACGATCATGGTGAGCGCTTCCGCTTCGGGAATGCCGCGGGACTGAAGATAAAAGATCTGGTCCTCCCCCACCTTACCGACCGTTGCTTCATGCCCGATGGTCACATCTTCTTCGTCAATCTCAATGTAGGGATAGGTGTCCGTTCGGGATTCGGGATCCAGGAGCAGGGCATCGCACTGCACGTTGGATTTCACGCCATGGGCTCCCTTTACCACCTTCAGCAACCCGCGGTAGGTGGCGCGGCCATTTCCACGGGAGATGGATTTGGACACGATGCGGGAAGTGGTGTGCGGCGCCAGATGGATCAGTTTTCCACCTGCATCCTGGTGCTGTCCCGGTCCCGCATAGGCGATGGACAGGATCTCTGCCCGGGCGCCCGGTTCCTTCATAATCACCGCAGGGTATTTCATGGTCACTTTGGAGCCAAGATTACCGTCCACCCACTCCACAAAAGCGTCCCCATAGGCCACCGCCCGTTTGGTTACCAGGTTATAGACGTTGTAGGACCAGTTCTGAATGGTGGTGTACCGGACATGCGATCCACGCTTTGCAATGATTTCTACCACCGCAGAGTGGAGAGAGTCCCGGGAATAGATGGGCGCCGTGCATCCCTCAATATAGTGCACCGATGCCCCTTCCTCCACGATGATAAGTGTGCGTTCAAACTGCCCCATCGCCTGGGCGTTGATGCGGAAGTAGGCCTGCAGCGGCACATCCACCTTCACACCCGCCGGCACATACACAAAGCTCCCACCGCTCCACACGGCCGTGTTGAGCGCTGCAAATTTGTTGTCTGTGTAGGGTACCACGGTGCCGAAATATTCCCGGACCAGGTCCGGGTATTCCCGCAGAGCGGAATCCATGTCCAGAAAGATCACACCCTGTTTGGCAAGGTCTTCCCGAATGGAGTGATAGACCACCTCGGACTCATACTGCGCCCCCACCCCGCCCAGGAATTTGCGCTCGGCTTCGGGGATCCCGAGACGCTCAAAGGTTTCTTTGATGTATTCCGGCACGTCATCCCAGGTCTGGCCGGGGCGATCCGTGGGACGCATGTAGTACGTGATCTCATCAAAGTTGATCCCGGAGAGATCCGCCCCCCATGTGGGCATGGGGCGGCGGACAAAGTGGTCATAGGCTTTTAGCCGGATCTCCCGCATCCATTCTGGCTCTTCTTTGATGTGGGAGATCTCCTCCACAATGCGCCGGGAGAGCCCTTTGGGGGTTTTATAAACGTACTGTTCCGGATCTTTGAAATCGTATTTGTGTAGATCCACCTGAATGTTGGGTTTTTCCGCCATCGGATCCCTCCTCAGGATGAGGTGGCCATCACGTCCTGGATGATCCAGTCATAGCCTTTCTCTTCCAGTTCGTGGGCCAGTTCGGGACCGCCGCTCTTCACAATCCGACCATCCACCATCACGTGCACCTGATCGGGGGGAAGGTAGTTCAGAATTCGCTGATAGTGGGTGATTACCAGGGCACCAAACGCCGGTCCTTTCATTTTCTGGATACTCTCCGCCACGATCCGGATGGAATCAATGTCCAGCCCGGAGTCGGTTTCGTCCAGGATGGCGATGGCGGGCTGGAGGGTGCGGAGCTGGGCGATCTCCGCCCGCTTTTTCTCACCACCGGAGAACCCCACGTTCAGGTAGCGATCTGCAAAATCTTCGGGAAGCTTGACGTCTTCCAGCATTTTCACCAGGCGATTTCGGAACTCCAGCACGGCACGGCCCTTGATCTCGTCCGGGTTTTCCTGACGATACTTCCAGGCGGTGAAGAGGAAGTGAGAGAGGGTCACGCCCTCCACCTCCATGGGATACTGAAAGGCCAGAAACAGGCCCAGCTGGGCGCGTTCCTCGGGGGCCAGTTCCAGAATTTCCTTGCCAAGAAAGCGAACCGATCCGCCGAGCACCTCGTAGCGCGGGTGCCCCATGAGCGTCATGGCAAGGGTGGATTTCCCGGAGCCATTGGGTCCCATCACCGCGTGAACCTCCCCGCGGTTCATGGAAAGGTTCACACCTTTCAAAATTTCTTTTCCTTCTACCGCAACCCGAAGGTCACGAATCTCAAGGTCAGCCATG
>JALUJC010000006.1 GCA_027053375.1 Caldifarciminota bacterium | reverse complement strand
ATGGTGACCCTGATCCACCCTCGGTTCAGTATTCTGCTCTTTGGCTTCGTGAGTTTCTGGGCTTTGAAGGAGTATTTTACCGCGCTTCGGACCCGGCCGGAAGATCACGTGGCCCTGTTTTTCGCCTTCTTTCTTGTGCTCCCTTTGCAGTACCTCTGGATCTGGCAGCGGTGGTATGTGATGTTCCTGATCTTCGTTCCGGTATATGCCTTCCTGAGCATTCCCTTTTTTCTCCTGCTCTCACGCAATCCCCGGGGATTCACGGTATCCGCTTCAGAAATTCACTGGGGACTCATGGCCTTTGTGTATGGCCTGGGCTACATGGCCTATCTGGTCAACCTGTACAATTTCCGCAATCCATCGGCACCCTACAACGGCACCACCCTGCTGATGTACCTGCTGTTTGTGGTGGAGATGAGCGATGTGTTCCAGTATGTTTTCGGTAAACTCCTGGGTCGCCACCGGGTGTGGCCCCGAATCAGCCCGGGCAAAACCTGGGAAGGGTTGATCGGCGGCATCGGAACCGCTGTCTTCCTGGGGTATCTCTTCCGTTTTCTCACGCCTTTTTCGGCGCCGGAATCCCTGCTGGTCTCCTTCCTGATCACCGCCGTGGGCTTCATTGGAGGTGGGGTGATGTCGGCCATCAAACGTGATCTCGGGAAAAAGGATTTCGGGTATCTTCTGCCCGGGCATGGGGGCATCATTGACCGGATTGATGCCCTTTGCTGGGCGGCCCCGGTTTACTTTCACTACATTGCCTATTTTCACGGGCATTATCTTCTTCTGACCGGAACGCGGAGTTAGTTTCATGCCGGCATCCCGGAAGAATGGGAGGGGACGCATCCGCACCTGGACCCGGTGGGTTCTGTTCGCGCTTCTGATCAAGCCTTTTATGCGTCTGATCATGGGCATCCGGGTGCAGGGGAGGGAACACCTTCCCGAACCACCTTTTATCCTTATCGCCAACCACAGCAGCCATATGGATACACTGGTGCTGATGAGCCTCCTTCCCCTGAAGGTGCTGACCCGGGTACGCCCCGTGGCCGCTGCGGACTACTGGACCCGCTCGCGCCTGGTTTACACGATCACCCATTTCCTGTTTCATATTCTTCCCATCCCGCGCAAAGGGATTACACCCGAAAACAACCCGCTCACGCGCATGGAAAAAGCCCTGCAGGATGGGGATTCTCTGATCATCTATCCGGAGGGAACACGAAACTATGGAGAGACCCTGGGCCCCTTCAAACCGGGCGTCGCCCACCTTCTCCAGAGACGTCCTGATATCCCCGGCGTACCCGTCTATATCCGCAACACCGCACGGATTCTTCCCAAAGGCCAGCTTCTCTTCGTTCCACTTTTCGTGGATGTGGTGGTGGGCCCGCCGCTCACCTTTACCCCGGACACACCCCGCAAAGAGATTCTGAAGAAATTGCGGGAAACCATGGAAACCCTGGAACGTACCCTGAATCATCCATGAGACACCGGTCTCCACGGATTCCCGGGGGGATACGGATCTGTGATGGCATCGCTCTGGTCTGGGGCGCTGCAGAAGCCACCCTTTTCTTTCTTGTCCCGGACATCTGGATCACGGGCATGGCCCTCCGGGGTATACGTTCGGGGCTTCGGGGTGCATTCTGGGCTTCCGTGGGGGCTCTGCTCGGCGGCGCAGGCATGTACCTCTGGGGTTCACAACATCCAGCATGGGCCCTT
>JALUJC010000005.1:2315-6046 GCA_027053375.1 Caldifarciminota bacterium | reverse complement strand
TGGACAATCTGCTCCAGGTCCACCCGGATTGCCTCAGCCATTTATCAGACCTCCCGTTGGGATTTTGATTTCCTGAATCAGGGTGTAGAGTTCCAGAAGATCCTGCGCCTCCTGCGGCGGAGACTTTTCGTTCTTCAGGCTGTCCCGGATGAGTTGCTGCGCCCGATCCAGCAACCGCTCCTCCCGCCCATCCAGGACCCAGGAAAGATATTTGGTGTTGCCCAGACTTTTCAGCAGCGACGCCACCCGGGGGTTGGTGAGCACCGCCACCCGATCTGCGGGGAGGGTATAGAAATCCACCTGATCACCCCGAATCGTCACGATCTCCACATTCATCATGCTCCAGTGGTGCAGGATGAGTTGATGCCGGAGGGCACTCTCCATCAGGGTGGTGCCGAAAAGTTCCCGCAGCGTCCGCTCTCCCTGACGGGAAAACGCGCTCCGCATCACCCGGTTGAGCACCCACATGAGTTTGAAGGAAGGGGCGTTGAGGAAATAACGGATCCCCCTACCCTCCAGAATGCCCGCAGGATAGGAAAGAATCATCCATGTGCAGGTTGAACACACGGCCAGGTCGGAGCGGTTATTCCAGAAGGAGTTGGGCATCTTCGCCGGAGAAGCTCCAAGCAGTTTGATGTGTTCCGAGGTAAGGAAAGGTTTCCCTTTTTCACGTTCCTCTTCCAGAAGGGACCGGGAACAAAAACCACAGGGAATCCCCTCTTTTCTGTACGTTGTTCGGTCCTGCATCGCCCAGGAGACGAAACGAACAAAGTCAGGCCATGTACGATCAAAATACCGGGAGTCGGCATTGAACAAACCCCGGGCATATACGTTGAACAGCGTTCCCCAGATGGCGAGGGTCCTGCAGCGTTCTTTTGGTGTTCCTGCTTCCATACATCTCTGAACACCTTCTTCCCATATCTTTGCCTTCTCCGGAGAAAGGTTTTCCCGAGTAAATCGTTCGTAGAGCCCATCAAACCAGCGAAACGCGTGATGCTCGGGATCCGCGGCAAATTCCACCTCCACCGTCCCATCGTCCCTGAACCACCCTTCCACGTTTTCGCCGGTGGCTTCCATCACCCGGAGGAAGCCGATGACGCCTGCGTTATACAGCCAGTTTCCGGGAACCAGCACCAGACTCATGCTGTCCCTCCTGCAAGGTCCACGAAACCGAAGCCCTGACCGGTTCGCACACCAATACCATACTGGTAAAGGAACTGGAGCATTTCGGGTCGGGCTTCCACATCCAGTGTCCCGCGAAATCCCCGGACACCTTCATAATGATGGGCGTGATCCGCTTTCCACCGCCGCATGCTGATCTGAAGAGGACCGTTGTAGGGGCTTCCCAGGATCAGCCGGTACCGTTCCCGTGCGCGTATCGCAAAGACTTCGCTGAAACGACGATCACCGGGCAGCACGAACCACTGGTCCCGGTCATGGGCGTCTTTCCCGGGATCGGTGAGCACGGCAATGCCCAGGGTGCGGAACCGGACACGTGGTGTTCGGATGTGCGCCTCCGGAAGGGCTTCCACGCGTTCCACCACGAGAGAATACGTTTCATACTGAAACACCCTGTCCTTCAGCGATGCAAGACCGGTGAGGATCTCCGCACCCAGAAGGGGGTCGCCCGTGGAGAACCTCAGGGAAAGTGTCTCGCCGGTTTGAAAAACCCCTCTTTCTTTGTGAATGCGCATGGATCTACCCAGGTAGACCGTGAACACATAGGGTCTGACCTGTTTTCGTGAGAGAAGATACAGAAGTCCCCGCTGTTCCAGCGCTTTCTTGAGAAGGGATAGAAAGACACGCCGGTACTGAAGGGGAAGTTCTCTCTGCTCATTCCGGATGGAAACACGCAACCGCATCTTCTCGCTCCCTGTTTGTGGGGATTATGGGAAAAGGCCTGTTTTTCTGCACTATCGCCCCGATGTCCCGGGAATTGTGAAGATTCAGGAATGATGAAGGGCTGGATAAATCAACCCACCCGGCGCGGGTCATCTTTTCTGGATCCATCCGATGTCTGCCGGAGGTCCCCGCCCCGGGTACTGAAGAAGAAAAGATCACCGGCTTCAACGGTATCCCCCTGCACGAATTCATTCTGAACGGCTCCCCGGGGATTGTCAAGACACCGCAATCCCCTGACGTCAGGCGAGGCGAGGAGGTGCCTGACCTGAGATATGGATTTCCCTGTGAGACCCCCCGTTTTTTTTGTAGATTTTTTCGTGAGGTACGCACATCATTTCGTGTAGATTTTTGATGAGGCACGTCGGGTGGTTGACAGGGATGGGGAACGCCCGTATAATAGAACCGGTTTCCCTGATGTTCCCCTGATTTCTCCCAACAGGAGTGGCGGCGATGATTGAGGTTCTCTCTGTTTCCCGGTACTACGGATCCTTTCCTGCTGTGCAGGATGTGACGTTTCAGGTTCAGTCCGGGGAAATCCTGGGGTTTCTGGGACCCAACGGGGCCGGGAAAACCACCACCATGCGAATGATTACGGGATTCCTCCGTCCCACGCGTGGGGACGTGCGTATCCATGATGTCAGTGTGGTGGAGCATCCCCTGGAGGCGAAACAGTACCTCGGCTATCTTCCGGAAGACAACCCGCTCTATCCGGAATACACCCCGAGAGAATATCTCACCTTCCGGGCAGGGCTCTATCAGGTGGATCACGTGCAGGATGCCCTGGATCGTGTGGTGGAGCGTACCGGGATCGCCCGTGTGCTGGACCGGCCGATTGGTGAACTGTCCAAAGGATATCGCCAGCGGGTGGGCCTGGCGGCGGCGCTGCTGCATGATCCAGAGATCCTGATCCTGGATGAACCCACCACAGGTCTGGATCCCCTTCAGATCGTGGAGATCCGGGAGCTGATTCGCGAACTCGGGAAAGAGAAAACCATTCTTCTGTCCACCCATATCCTCCCGGAAGTTCAGCAGCTTGCCCACCGGGTGATCATCATTCATCAGGGGCGAATTGTGGCGGAAGGGACCCCTGAGGAACTGGCCCGCCGTACTGCGGGTGGGCGGGTTCGCGCGCTGTTCCGTGCGGAGCGGGCGGCGGTGGAACAGGCCCTGCGTTCAGGCGACTGGGTGGTGGGCTTTGAACTCCGGGAAGAAGCCGGTGGTCGGGTGGCGGCGGTGGTGGTGCCCCGCCTGCAGGATGAAGATCCACGCGAGCGCCTTTTCCGAACCGCCGTGGAGCATGGATTGACCCTTCTGGAACTGGGGATGGAGGGCGCCTCGCTGGAAGAGGTGTTCGTTCATCTTACCGAAGAGCGCGAAAGTCGGGAGGAAGCCGCATGAAGGCCTTTCGTTCCCTCTTCTGGAAAGAATGGTGGGGATATTTCCACGGCATCGTGGGGTATCTCTATCTGGCGGTGTTCCTGGTGGTGAGCCAGTGGCTGTTCTTTCGGGATTTCTTTGTGAACGGGGCGGTCACACTGCGATGGTATTTTGATCTCATGCCCCTGCTGTTCGTGCTTTATCTCCCCGGGTTGACCATGCGCCTGTGGGCGGAGGAGCGGAGACTCGGAACGCTGGAATTGCTGCTCACCGCGCCGCTTTCCTATCCAGCCCTGATTTTTGCCAAATTTCTTTCTGCACTTGCGTTCCTCGCCCTTTCGCTGGCGCTCACCCTCCCGCTTCCGCTATCGCTTGCCTGGATCGCTGGAGGACTGGATGGAGGCGCTGTGCTGGGCGGGTATATGGCCACGCTGCTGCTGGGGGCGGCGTAC
>JALUJC010000005.1:0-2305 GCA_027053375.1 Caldifarciminota bacterium | reverse complement strand
GCGTACCTGTCTCTGGGGCTGTTTCTGTCCAGCCTGAGCGGAAGTCAGCTGGTGGCTTTTCTGCTTACGGTGACCGCCATGTTCGGGGTGTATCTCCTGGGAAATCCCGGGATTCTGCAGACCTTTCCCCCGGCCCTGGCCTCCTTCTTGCAGTCGGTTTCTCTGCAGCAGCACTTTGACAGCCTGAGTCGTGGGGTTCTGGATCTGCGAGACCTGGCGTTTTTCCTGTCTTTTGTGGGCTTTTTCCTGTATGCCAATGCCTGGAGCCTGGAGTGGCAGCGATGAATGTCCGGCGGGAAGCCTGGTTGAGCCTTTTGTTGCTGGCGGGTATTCTCTTTGAAGGGAACGCCCTGATCGGGCGCTTCCCGGTGCGTCTGGATCTGACGCGGACCCACATGTACACCCTCTCTCCCTCCACGGAAAAGGTGCTCAAGTCGCTGGACAGTCCGGTCCGTGCGGTGCTGTATGTCTCTGCAAAACTTCCTCCTGCGCTTCTGCCCATCAAGGAACAGACCCTGGATCTTCTCTCGGAGTACGCCACCCGGAGCGGGCGTCGATTTCGCTTTGAAGTGGTGGATCCCTCCCGGGATCCGGATCGGGCACGCGAGGCCGAACGCATGGGGGTGCAGCGGATTCAGTTCAATGTAATGGAGAAGGATGAGCTGAAGGTGGTGGAGGGCTACTTCGGCCTGGTGCTTCTGTATGCGGACAAGCGTGAGGTGATTCCCGTGATCCAGGATCCCGCGGGGCTGGAGTATGAGATTACCAGCCGGTTGCTGAAGATGACCCGCACAGACCGACCGGTGATCGGCCTGTGGGTGGTTCAGACCGACCATGCCCGGGACTATCAGATGCTGGAACAGGAACTGCGGAAAACCTATGACGTGCGACGGGTCTATCCACCCTATCTTCCCGAATCTGTAGACCTGTTTGTGATTGTGGGCTGGAAGGATTTTACCGATTCCACCGTGCCACATCTTCGGGAAGCGCTGAATAAGGGCAAACGGGTGGTCTGGTTCCTTTCCCCGGCGGAGATCAACCTGGACAATCTGTATGCCCGTCCCCTTCCTGCCGGTGCACTGGATTCTCTGAAGGCGCTGCTCAACTTTCCCCTTAAGAGCGAGATGCTTCTGGATCTGCAATCCGAAGTGGCGCAGTTTCAGAGTGGCTATATGGGGTACCTGGTGCGGTATCCTTACTGGGTGCGGGTGCAGGGGGATGGCATCAACCGGACGCACCCGGTCACCCGGTTGCTGGAATCGGTGGTGATGCCCTGGGCCTGGCCCTTTCCTGCGCCCGATTCTTCCGGACGTCTCTCAGGGTGGAAGGCCACGGTGTTGCTGCGATCCAGCAAGCAGAGCTGGCGGGTGCAACCCCCCTATGTGCTGAGTCCCTCTCCGGCTGGATTTCAACCGGACACCTTCCGTCCTGCACCCCTTGCGCTGATTCTGGAAGGAGACAGCACCACCGTGGCGCTGGTGGGAAGTGCCTATGCGGTGATGGATCCTTTCCTTCGTATGTTCCCGGAAAACGGGATTTTTGCCATGAACCTGGTGGATGCCCTTGCGTTTGGAAATGAACTGCTGGAAATTCGTGCGAAAGAGGGAGGTTACAAACCGCTGCCCCTTCTGTCCGATACAAAAAAATTCTGGCTGAAAACCCTCAACACCTACGGGATGGCCTTCCTGGTTCTGCTTTTTGGCATGGTACATCTCGCCCGCCGGCGGAAACGGGGAGGTGAGGCATGAGAGGACATCTTCGCTGGCTGGTGCCCACCTTTGTGGTGCTGACCCTGCTCCTGGTGGTGGACCGTGTGGTGGCACCCCGGAGCCAGACCGCGATGAAGGAGACCCTTCTGTGGAACGAATCTCCTGAGGCAGTCACGTCGCTGGTGCTTTATCAGGGTGGGGATACCCTCCGCGTGGAACGACAGGAGGGCCGCTGGTGGGTGGTGGACCGTAAAGGAAAGCGGGTGCTGGCGGATCAGGCCAGGATGAAGACCCTGCTGGAAGACTTCCTGCATCTCCGGGGCATCCGGTGGGATCGGGGACACTGGGATCGCTATGCGCTAACCCCGGACAAGGCACCGGGTGTGGTGGTTCTGGCGGGAAAGGATACCCTGATTCAGGCGGTGGCCGGGAAGAGCGGCCCGGATTTCACCCGGAGTTTCCTGGGGATCCCCGGTGATTCGGTGGTTTACCTGGTGCGGGGAGGATGGAAGGTCCGGTTTTCCCCTCGGGCCTCCCTGTGGCGCAACCGGACGTTGCTGGAGGTGAACGTGGATTCGGTTCAGGCGGTACGATTT
>JALUJC010000004.1 GCA_027053375.1 Caldifarciminota bacterium | reverse complement strand
GTGGATCGGGAAACCAGCTTTTCAGCAATGTGAGTGGAAGCTTTTCCAGTCCTGCGTCCACCCAGAAGGTCCCGCGGTCCAGCTGGTATTCTCCCCCCAGGTTCTGGACCCCTTTCATTCCTTCCGCCCAGAACTGAAGCACGCGGTTCCTGAGCACAAGGTCCAGCGTCCCCTCCTCTCCGGAGACATAGTGGGGCAGGATCAGAACAAACCGACGGCTGTGAAAGGTCCACTGAAGTGTGTCCCTGCGGAACGGACCGTTTACTTCCAGGCGACCACCGGGAAGCCGGCCTCTGAGCCAGACTTCTCCCGAACCGGTGGAATCCACCACAACTTCCAGCACAAGAGAATCGGCCAGGTTTTCACGGTTGCGTGTGAGCTGGTACGCCACCCAGCGGGATTCCCATACATCCTTTTTTCGTTCAATACGTCCGGAAATGCTCTGCACATTGACCGGGTCCCGGTTGATCCCTCGCCCCACGGCCACAAGGTCCACCAGTTGACCCTCATGGAGGTGCCCATACAGTACGATCCCTCCTTCCGGGGGGTGGGGCATTCTCGATTGCAGGAGCTGGAAGACCGATTCCACCACGGCGTTGAATTCCCCCGTAGGACGGTTTCCGGGCTCCAGTGTCCCCCAGAAGGATCCTGTCGCCCCGGGCATTTGCAGGTTGATCTGCAGGGAGTCCACCCTCCCTGTGGATGCGATCCACTGGCCTTCAAGAAACAGGGTGTCCACAGGGATTCGGTAAAGGGTGCCTTCTGGGAAAGTGGCCTGGAAATGGACTGTGTCCGGTGTTCCTCTGGCGAGGATCTTCCCGGAGAGCCAGCCCTGATCGGCTTCACGAACCCAGAGGGTGTCTGCATGCAAAAGGGTGGCAAACCGGAAAGGAGGGCGAAGTGACATCCATCCTTCCACGGAGGAGAACCGTCCCTTTCCCGGGAGTAGAAACCGTGTACGGGACCAGATGGCCTGTTGCGTTCCGGGGGGAAGCGCCAGGATACCGCGAAGGTTGCGAATTGTATCGCCGGCCGCCAGCCGAACCTCTTCCACCTGTGCAGGACCACGGTATGCAGGAAGTTGGAACGTGACAGAAAAGTTCTGGAGTTCCATGCCTTCCTGCAGTTGCAGCTGGAGACCGGTGATCCTCAGGGTGTCGCGGTAAGACCGGAGGTTCAGGAAGCGAACCTGATCGGTCCCATGGGCGGAGTCTACCCGTACCAGCTGCTGGGGATAGTGGCGGGGATAGGTCAGCATATACGTTCCACGGATATCCCGGTATACCCGTTCAAAGGGGGTATACAGGGTCCCGATGTGCAGACGTGCGCGCATGCTGGATGCACGCATGCTGTATTGAATCTGAAGAGCCCTTGCCCGGTACAACCCTTCCACTGCTCGAACCGTGACTTCACGAATCCGGACCTGACGAAACAGCAGTGGAGGGAACAGGGGTGCCCGGGAAGGGGGCGTGGCTTTCCTGGTGGGCACCCAGAACCTGGGAATCCATGCATCCACGTTTACGTAGACCCTTGTAATGGAGGCTTCTGGAAAGGTGATGGGGAGCACATTCCGGATGGATATGGTGAGAAGGAGGGAATCCACGGTGAGGACAGAGTCCACTTCAAAATGTTCAATTTCCAGTCGATCCGGAAAGTGGACGTGAACCCCTGACCAGCGCACTTCCCCTTTGAGTGCACGGGACAGGCTGAGTCGGAGAAGACGCTGCCCCGTCTGGAGCCAACCGCGACCACTGATCCAGACCAGACCCGCGAAGGCGAGAAGCAGCACAAGACGAAGAAGGAGAAACCCCCAGCGTTTCATTGCGTTATCCCACCGGAATCACCTGCTGCAGTTCCCTGCGCAACTGCAGATAGACCCGCAACGGGGTATGTTCGGGTTGCCGAAGTTCAGGATCACGCTGGATAAGCTGGCGAACTTCATCCCGAATGGTCTGAATCAGGGTGCGCGTCTCCTCCGAGGGGTCTTCCAGACGGACATACTGGAAGCGAATGCGTCCATGCTGACGCACACCGGTCAGCTCCCCGCTTCCCCGCAGTTCAAGGTCCTTCTGGGCCAGTTCAAACCCATCGTTGCTTTCCACCATCGCCTGCATCCGCTTCCGGGCATCATTCCCGATCTTGCCCCGTGTGATCAGAAAACAATAGGCGTCCTTGGCGCTTCGGTGAATTCTTCCCCGGAGTTGATGAAGCTGGGAAAGGCCAAACCTGTCTGCATCTTCAATCACCATCAGGTTGGCATTGGGGATGTCCACACCCACCTCCACCACGGTGGTGGTGACCAGGAGATGGATTTCTCCTTTCCGAAACGATTCCATAATTTCACGCCGTTCAGAAGGGGAAAGGCGCCCATGAAGCAGGGCGATGCGCAGGCCCCGGGGTGCCTGCGAATGGAGTTCTTCGTAGAGCTGTTCCACAGCGCGGAGATCCAGTTTTTCCGGTACTTCAATGGCCGGAGCCACCACATAGCACTGGTCACCTTCTTCCTGTATCCGACGAAAAATTCTGCGGTAGAGTTCCTCTCGTTTCTCCGCGGAGCGAATCCACCGGGTGATCAGCGTGCCCCGACCGGGAGGTTTGTGTCGCAGGGTGGACACATCCAGATCTCCATAGAGAGTGAGCGCAAGGGTTCGGGGGATGGGGGTGGCGGTCATCAATAGAAAGTGGGGGGTGGTCCCTTCCGGTCCCCGTCCCAGCAACTTTGCCCGCTGGACCACGCCAAATCGGTGCTGTTCGTCCACCACCGCCAGCCCCAGTCTGGGAATGGTTACGTCGTCCTGGATCACCGCATGCGTGCCCACAATAATCTGGACTTCTCCGTGCTGAATGCGCCTGCGGACTTCCTCTTTCTGCTTTGGTGCGAGGCTGCCTTCCAGAAGCACCACCTCCACCGGTAGATGTCGGGTCATGTCCTGATAGACAAGGTAAAGCTGTTCGGCAAGCACCTCTGTGGGTGCCATCACCACGCCCTGGTATCCCGATTCCACTGCACGGAGAAGTGTGTACAGGCTGATCACGGTTTTCCCGGACCCCACATCTCCCTGGAGAAGCCGATGCATGGGAAGTTGAGACTGCAGGTCCTGTTCGATCTCCTGAATCACCTTCTCCTGGGAGGGGGTAAGCTGAAACGGAAGTTGCGCCAGAAAGGCCCGGGTGAGTTCACCCGGTGGTTGAAATACGGGTGCAGGATGATCCTGGTAGCGCTGGTTGGCGAGCATCAGTTCAAGGAAATACAGAAAAAGTTCCTCAAAGGCGAGCCGACGAAGGGCGCGATGGGCTTCCTGATGGGAGGAAGGAAAATGGAGGGCGCGAATGGCGTCTCTTCGTGCCATCAGTGCATGGCGTTTTCGTGTGGCAGGCGGGAGAAAATCCTCCAGATCCGCATGGTATTCCTGCCAGGCACGATAGATCAGACGGTTGAAGTCCAGCGGGCGCAGTTTGCCACACTGCCCATACCGTCCGACCATGGGGCTGTGAAGATGATCCCAGAAGTCTCCCATGAGTGTGAACCCCACCATCCGTACGGTGCGGTACCCCTGTCCCCAGGAAGCCCGACCCAGCACCCGCAGGTGATTGCCCAGCCGGAACACGCCGTTGAGCAAACTCTGGAGGGTGCGCGGGTCCCGCCTGGACAGGGGGTATACCAGTTCCATCATGCCTGTATCGTCCTGCGCAAGGATGCTCAGCGCAGGGATTTTCCTCCGAAGGCGAATCTCGGTTCTCGAGACCACGGTGCCTTCAAACACCACGGGGTCGGACAGGGTCCGTTTTCCCCTGAGAAGGGCGCGGATCTGACGTACGGTGAGAGGGTGAAGAGAGATATAACCCAGGGGTTGCTTCAGCAGGAGATCCTCAACCGTTCGGATGGGAGGGTCACAGGCCTCCAGCTGTGAAGCACGCCTGGGTCCTACACCTTTCAGGTACCGGATCGACGAAAGGAGCCGCCGGAAAGCTGTTTCAGGATTCGCCACCCCGATGCTGGGTCTCCGCGAGTTCTTCCACCTGACGGCTCAGCGCGTTCAACCGCGTGTGAAGCTGGAGAAAATATACAAAAAGCCCGATCCAGATCACCGAATAGGCAGCGAAAAGATACACCAGATCTTTCATGCTTCACCTCCAAGGTCCAGGAGCGTTCGCTCCAGCATTTCCACCCGTGCCCGAAACCGGATCAGGGCAAGTGTAAACAGCGTGAAAAACAGAATGGACACCAGCAGTGTGGTCAGCATGGGGGGGGAAATGGCCACTTTCTCTCCGCTGTTCTGGAAAAAGACCACCGGGTGCAGGGAGCGCCAGAGACGCACCGAGATGTACGTGAGCGGAACATTGGCAAACGCGAGGATACTGATCACTGCGCCGAGCCGTGCCTGCTGGGATTCCTCTTCCACAAACCCCCGGAAGATCAGGTAGCCCACGTACATCAGAAACAGGATCAGAATGGTGGTCAGCCGGGGGTCCCAGGTCCAGTAAACCCCCCACGCCGGTTTTGCCCAGAGGGATCCGGTGATCATGGCGAGCACCGAGAAGAGAACCCCCACTTCCACTGACGCCACGGCCCATACATCCCAGACGCGTTTTCGCTGAACGAGATAGAGCACGCTGAAAATGAACGCGAGAAAGAAAGCAAAGAACATCACCCAGGCGATGGGGACATGGAAATAAAAGATGCGCTGAACCTCACCAAGCTGGGTCCCTGCCGGTCCCGGCCATTTCGCGCGGGGTGCGAAAAGAAAGGCGCCGTACAGGCTGATCAGACCTAAAAAGCCCACCAGCCACAGGAACCAGGAACGTCGTTCTCTCACGGCCTGTGCCTCCTCGTTTCGGAATCCTGCGAATTATACGCATGGCAGGGGGGATCATCAATGAAAAAGATCGCATGGTTTTCAGGAAAGTTTGTGGATACTGACCATTACAGGTTTGACAGTTCCGAAGGTCTTGCCTACGGTATACGGCAAACGCAAAGGAGGCGCATCATGGACGCACCTGTGATTCGTGCACCCCGAGGGCCGCACAAAACGGCCAAAACCTGGCATGCAGAAGCGGCCAAGCGGATGTTGATGAACAACCTGGACCCCGAGGTGGCCAAAGATCCCGCCCATCTGATTGTGTATGGGGGGACAGGACGTGCCGCGAGAAACTGGGAGGCTTTTCACGCCATTGTCCGTGCGCTGGACGACCTTGAATCCGATGAGACGCTGGTGGTGCAGTCCGGTAAGCCGGTGGGAATCTTTCGCACCCATCCGTGGGCACCCCGGGTTCTGATTGCCAACAGCAACCTGGTGCCGAAGTGGGCGAACTGGGAATACTTCCGCGAACTGGAAGAACGCGGTTTGATCATGTACGGACAGATGACGGCGGGAAGCTGGATCTACATTGGAACACAGGGCATTCTGCAGGGAACCTATGAAACCTTCTATGCAGCGGCGAAGAAGCATTTTGGAGGGACCCTGAAGGGGAAACTGGTGGTGACCGCCGGGCTTGGAGAAATGGGCGGGGCGCAACCCCTTGCGGCGACCCTCAACGATGGGGTGATGATCGCTGTGGAAGTGAACCCCTGGGCCATTGAACGACGGATCAAGCATGGATACCTGGACGTGCGTGCGGACACCCTGGATGAAGCGCTTCGGATGGCCGAAGAAGCCCTCCGGAAAGGAGAACCTCTTTCGATCGGGTTGCTGGGGAACATCGCCGATGTGCTTCCAGAACTGGTGCGTCGGGATGTTCGGGTGGATGTGCTGACCGATCAGACCGCAGCCCATGATCCTCTTTACGGCTACATCCCCTCCGGATACACGGTGGAAGAGGCAGAAGAACTCCGGAAAAACCCCCAGGAATATATGAAGCACGTGCATGCTTCGGTGGTCCGTCACGTGGAGGCCATGGTCACGCTGCAGGAGCGAGGGACGGTAACCTTTGAATATGGGAACAACCTCCGCCGGCTGGCCTATGATGCCGGATACACGGATGCTTTCAAAATTCAGGGATATGTGCCGGCGTTCATCCGGGATCTGTTCGCCGAGGGAAGTGGTCCC
>JALUJC010000003.1:3380-6072 GCA_027053375.1 Caldifarciminota bacterium | reverse complement strand
GATTGGAGATCTTCCTTGTAATAAGAGTATACATGGTTATCCGTGAACCTTCAGGAGCAAAAGACCTTGTCGGGACCGCACGCAGGCTGTATCTTTTGGACGCCATGAACAACACTGTGACCACGCTCCGGGTGGAGGATCTTGCCTATGATCTTCCGCGGGCACGCATCGCCGATCGCCCGGCAGATCCACGGGAATCCGCACGTCTCCTGGTGGTTCGCTGGGATCCGCTGCATCTGGAACACCGGCATGTGCGGGATCTCCCTGCGTTGCTTCAGCCGGGAGATGTGCTGGTGATGAACCGCACGCGCGTGATCAAAGCTCGCCTGGATGTCCAGAAAACCACGGGAGGGCGGGTCACGGTGGTGGTGGTGGCAAACAATCAGGAAACCCTGCGCGCGCTGCTTCAGAAAGGGAAACTCAAACCGGGTCAGACCCTGGAGGTGGGACCCTATCGCCTGACCTGTGTGGCACGTCAGGGGAAATGGGTGGATCTGACCCTCCCCCGCGAGATTCCCCTTTCTCAACTGCTGGAAACTTACGGCCACATGCCCCTGCCGCCGTACATTCCCCGCAGTCCTTCCGAGCAAGATGAGAACTGGTATCAGCCCGCTGTGGCGCGTGAACCCGGATCCATCGCCGCACCCACGGCTTCTCTCCACCTGACCCCGACGTTGCTTCGCGCGGTAAAGGAACAGGGCATCCAGTTCACCGAGCTGGTGCTGCACGTGGGACCCGGCACCTTTCTCCCCATCCGTGGCGCGCGTTTTGAAGAACACCGGATGTTGCCCGAGCCCTATCGTATCCCCCGGAAAACGCAGGAGATTCTGCGAGAGGCACGGGCCCGGGGAGCGCGCATCGTGGCCGTGGGTACCACGGTGGTGCGGGCACTGGAAACCTGGGCGTGGGGCGAAGGCCCTCCGGAAGGAACCACCGATTTGTTTATCTATCCCGGGTACACCTTCCGGGTGATCCAGGGTTTCTGGACCAACTTTCATCAGCCCCGCTCCACCCCGCTGGCCATGGTGGCCGCCTTTGCTGGATGGGAGCGGGTGAAAGAAGCATACCTGGTTGCCCTGGAACAGGGCTACCGCTTTCTGAGTTACGGTGACGCCACCCTGTGGCTTCCGGAGGACGGAGATGCTGGTCACCCTGCGTGAACTCCTGGCGGATGCCGGTCGCCACGGCTATGCGGTGGGCGCCTTCAACGTCTACAACCTGGAGAGCGCCCAGGCGGTGCTCCGTGCCGCAGAAACCCTGGACGCTCCCGTGATTCTGGCCACCTCTGAGAAGGCCCTGCGCTACGGTGGCTGGCGTGAACTTGGGGTGCTGCTCCGGACCATGGCCCGGGAAGCCCGCGTTCCCGTCGCCCTCCATCTGGACCATGGATCCAGCGTGGAAAGCGTCCTGCTGGCACTCCGGTATGGATGGAGTTCGGTCATGCTGGACGGATCTCATCTTCCTTACGAAGAAAACGTGGCCCTCACCAGGGAAGCCGTACGTGTGGCCCATGCCGTGGGTGTGAGTGTGGAGGGTGAACTGGGGGAGATCGCCGGTATTGAGGACGATCGCGCTGTGGAGGAGGGGCGTGCCCGCCTCACGGATCCCGAACAGGCGCGGAAGTTTGTCAAAGAAACAGGGGTGGATGCCCTCGCCGTTGCAGTGGGCACCTCTCATGGCGCATACAAATACCATGGGACGCCACGTCTGGATCTGGAACGCCTGTCCGCCCTTCATGCCCGTGTCCCGGTCCCCCTGGTTCTTCATGGCGCCTCCGGCGTCCCCGCCCATCTGGTGGAAGAAGCACGCGCACTGGGGATGGAGATCGGGGATCCACAGGGGGTTCCCGACGATCTGCTCCGGGAGGCTGTCCAACGGGGGATCCGGAAGGTCAACACAGACACCGATCTGCGCCTGGCTTTTACCGTGGCGGTGCGCCGATTTCTCAGGGACCACCCCGGTGTGTTTGACCCCCGGAAAATCCTGGAAGCAGCACGCAATGCCATGATAAAGGTGGTGCAACACCGTATTGAGGTTTTGCGAGGAGGCACAATCCATGACGGATGAAGCCAAACTGGAGATCGTACAGAAGATTCCTCTGTTTTCCAAACTGCGAGAGGAGAGCCTTCACTTTCTGCTGCCCTATGTGGTGGTGCGGGATATTCCGTCCGGCACCACGGTGATCCGGGAGGAAGAAGCCGGCGAGTTTCTTTTCGTGGTGCTTTCGGGGCGTTTCAAGGTGACCAAAAATTCCCCCGAAGGCAAGGAAGTATTGCTTTCCTATCTCGGTGAAGGAAGCATCTTCGGGGAACGTGCGCTCCTGGGCCGGCGAAGATCGGCCAACGTCACGGCAGTGGAAGATGCCCGGGTTCTGTTGCTGGATCGCAGGGATTTTCTCCATGTGCTCAAACGGAACCCCGAGGTGGCGCTGGAGTTGCTGGATACCCTGATGGAGCGGCTGGAGAACACCAATCGTCATCTCGCCAGCCTGGCTTTCTGGGACGTGGCCGGGCGTGTGGCCCATGCGCTGGAAGAACTCGCAGCAGAAATCGGAGAGTCCCGGGAAGAGGGCGTGCTGATCCCGCGGAGTCGTCTCCGCGTTCAGGATCTTGCCAGCTATGTGGGAGCCACCCGTGAGGCTGTTTCCCGGGCGCTGAGGGTGCTGTCCGATCAGGGGGCCGTGGCGTCGCTT
>JALUJC010000003.1:0-3370 GCA_027053375.1 Caldifarciminota bacterium | reverse complement strand
CTCCTGGACGGCATCGCGCAACGCTTCCGGTGAGGAAAACCGCTGCACATCCCGCAGGCGGGCCAGCAGGTCCACCGTCATTTCCTGCCCGTACAACGTATCTCCCGGAAAATCCAGGAGATGAACCTCCAGCACAGGCGTTTCCCGGTCAAAGGTTGGACGTGCACCCAGATGTGCAACGCCCGGATAGACCGTATCCTGCACGCGAGCCTGAACCACATACACCCCGGGGGCTGGGCGCAACCGCAGGGGGGATAACGAAAGATTCGCTGTGGGGAAGCCAAGTGTTTTCCCGCGCCCATCCCCCGGCACCACCCGACCACGCAGGCGATAAGGGCGACCGAGGAGCTGACGGGCTGTCTCCACATCCCCGTCCCGCAGGCGTCCCCGGATGGTCTCACTGCTCACCACATGGGCACCCACGCGATAGGGCGGGAGGACATGGAGGGTCAGAGGATGGCGTTCAATGTGGGTACAGATCCAGGCAGGATCCGCCGATCTTGCTTTTCCAAAGCGGTGATTGAATCCCATCACCAGATGCTGTACCCCGAATCGCCCGCGGAGATCCTCCAGAAACTGATCGGGAGAAACCTCCAGAATCTCCGGCAGAGGAAGGGGCACCACCACATCCACGCCGGCACGTGCAAGCAGCGCCTCACGCTCGTCGGGGAGCGTCAAAAGGTTACCATCGGGACGGGAGCGATAGCGCGGGGGAATGGGGAAATAGAACACCACCCGGAATAAGGATCTCTCCCGCGCGAGGATCTCCATGGTGTGAAGCAACGCACGATGGGCAAGATGAACCCCATCAAAGGTTCCCACCGTGGCAACCGTTGCGCCGGTTAGCTGATCTTCAAAATAGCGGAGACGCTCCATCGTCACCCGGTCACGGGGAGCAAACGCTTGGGATAGAGCCCGTCCCAGGTCAGAAACCCGATGCCCAGAAACTGCTGTTCCGCGTCATAGACCCGGACATACTGAAAGCTTCCCGCACCCCGGGAGCGTCGCGCAATGGCCCGCAGGGCGACCCGGTTTCCGTTAAGGAACACCCCCACACCGGCCGGCCGCAGAACCACCTCGGGCATATGGCCCAGCCCTTCGTCAAAGCTTTTCAGCGCGGCTCGAACTCCCTCTTCATCTTCCAGAGGAACGGCATTTTCCACGGTATAGGGACCGATGGACAGGCGACGAAGTTCCCGGACCACCCCCACAGTCCCCAGGGCCTCGGCAATGTCTCTTGCAAGAGAGCGAATGTAGGTCCCCTTGGACACACGCGCCCGCAGGGTGAGGGTTTCCCTGGAGAGATGGATCAACTCCAGTTCGTGGATGGTCACCCGCTTCTTCTTGGGAACCACAAGAATGCCCTCACGGGCCAGCTCATAGAGCCGTTTCCCCTGCACTTTGACCGCCGAATAAGCAGGGGGAACCTGATCAATCTCTCCCAGAAACTGCCGGAGCACGCCGCGGACTTTTTCCTCATTCAGCGCCGGCACCTCCCGGCGCTGGAGGACCTCCCCGGTGATGTCCAGGGTATCGGTGAGCACCCCCAGCTGAATCTGGGTCAGGTATGTTTTTGATAGGTCCATCAAATATGGAAGAAAACGGGTTCCCCAGCCCACACCAAGAATCAGTAGGCCGGTGGCATGGGGATCCAGGTTACCTGAATGGCCCACTTTCCGGATCCGAAAAATTTTGCGGACCCGTTGTACCGTATCATGGGATGTGATGCCCTTGGGTTTGTCAATCCACAGGAAACCATGCACACTCATGACGTCATGTCCTCCGACAGATAGATGAACTCAAGGCGGGGTACCTTCCGGATGCGGAGTTCTTTCCCGATCCGACGGCGGAGGAACCCCTCCACCCGTTTCAGCGCTGCTTCCACCTCCTGGAGTTCCTCCGAAGTCTCTACACCTCCCAGAAGGGAAAAGAAAACCTGCGCAAACTCCAGGTCGGGGCGCACACGCACGCGGTGTAAGGTGATACGCTGAAGGCGGGGGTCCTTGACTTCTTTCAGAAAAAGATCCGCCAGAACGGTGCGCAGTTCTTCACCCAGCCGATCTACACGGGAAAAGGGTCTCATTCGCGAATCCTCAGTGTCCTGGCTGCCTGGGCCTCATTCAGTCGCCGCACAGGCGTGTGGTGCGGGGCATCCTTGAGTTTCTCCGGCTCCTTCTTCGCCTCCTCCACGATGGTCCGGAGGATGTTTGCATAGCGTTCAAGGGTCTCCGGGGTTTCGGTCTCCGTCGGCTCAATCATCAGCGCCTCATGCACAATCAGCGGAAAATAAACAGTGGGGGCATAGACCCCGTAATCCAGCAGTCGCTTTGCTACATCCAGCGTACGAACCCCATAGGTGCGAAGCGGATCCCCGCTGAGCACAAACTCGTGCATCGGGGGCAGGGGGGAGGCGGGCTTCAGGAGATCTTTCAGCAGGTGGAACAGATAGTTGGCGTTCAGCACGGCATGGCGGGTCACCTCCGCCAACCCCTTTCCACCAAGTCGGCGAATATAGGCGAGAGCACGGACCATAACCAGGAAATGTCCCCAGAATCCCACCAGTTTTCCGATGGATCGTGGCGCATCCCACGTCCAGTGGAACCCCTCCTCCGACTTCACCACCCGGGGAACAGGAAGATAGGGTTCCAGGTGTGCGCGCACGCCCACCGCGCCCCCTCCGGGACCGCCACCCCCATGCGGTGTGGAAAAGGTTTTGTGCAGATTAAAGTGCATCACATCAACCCCGATGTCCCCGGGGCGAAACACCCCCATGAGGGCATTCAGGTTGGCACCATCCATATAAACCAGCGCGCCCACCTCATGAAGGGCGTCCACAATCTCCTGAATCTGCACCTCAAACAACCCCAGTGTGTTGGGGTTGGTGATCATCAGGGCCGCGACCTCTTCGGAAAGCCGGTCCCGAAGGGCATCCAGATCCACCAGTCCTTCCGGGGTAGACGGGACAGAAACCGCTTCATACCCTGCCAGGGTCACGCTTGCCGGGTTGGTCCCGTGGGCAGAGTCCGGAATCAGGACCAGTCGGCGAGGATTTCCCTGATCCACATGGTAGGCACGAATCAGGAGCAAACCGGCAAGCTCCCCCTGCGCACCTGCCGCTGGCTGAAGATGCACGGCATCCATGCCACTGATGGCTTTCAGGGCCTCCTGAAGCTCCCAGATCAACTGCAGGGCACCCTGCACGGTCTCTTCGGGCTGCAGGGGATGGAGCCGCGTAAACCCGGGCAGCCGTGCCAGCTGTTCATTCACCCGGGGATTGTGCTTCATGGTACAGGAACCGAGAGGATAGATGTCCAGGTCCAGATGGTAGTTTGCCCGGGACAACCGGACAAAATGCCTCACCACCTCCGGT
>JALUJC010000002.1 GCA_027053375.1 Caldifarciminota bacterium | reverse complement strand
GTGCTGGACCATGTGGTGGACAAAATCTCCATCCTCACACTGACCTGGACCCTGTCCAGGGTGCGGGATCTTCCGGCATGGGTTTTCTGGTTGTTCACGGTCCGGGAGAGTGTTTCCAGCCTTGCGAGTCTTCTGGTGTACCGCCACAGACGGCTATTTCCACGATCCCATGTGCTGGGCCGTATCACCGGGGCGGTGTTTGTGGGGATGCTTTTTGCCTATCTTTTCTGGTGGCAATACCGTGCGATGCTGGTGTGGGTGGTGGTGGGAAGCGCAGCCGCCGCCACGGTGCAGTATGCCTGGATTTATCTCCGACCGGTGTCCTCGCCCAGCCGGGTTTCCACCCGGATTCCAGGCGAAGGGGGCTGACCTTCCACCCAGAGTCCATCCCCTTCCAGACGGAGGGTGAGGGATCCCAGATTCAAGGTGTGATGCAGGCGTAGCTGGAGGCTCCAGCCGGGTGTAGAAACCAGAGATTCTCCCCGGATGAACTGACGTTCCACGGTACCCATCCCCCAGGGCCCCACCCACTGAAGGGAAAGCCTGAGGACATCCCCCTCCCGGGATCCCATCCATCGCTGGAGTTCTCCAAGAAAA
The DNA here is from genome assembly GCA_027053375.1 of Caldifarciminota bacterium. Taxonomy (GTDB): domain Bacteria; phylum Hydrothermota; class Hydrothermia; order S141-80; family S141-80; genus JALUJC01. The sequence continues at coordinate 1,134 of JALUJC010000002.1, read as the reverse complement.
GAGAGGGCTTCACGAAGTGTCAGGCGCATCCCGATGGTGGAGGTCTGCACGCGGGTATTCCCAACCTGATCCTCTCGCCAGTCCATCCATCCCAGCATGGCACGGAATGTATTTTCAAGACGAAGGTGCTGGAGACGTTCTCCCGGCTGGCGCGCAAGCGTCCCTTCCAGAGAACCCCGGGCATCGCCGAGGTGGAGGCGAAGCAGACGGCGGGATCCCAGGGACTCCCAGAGGATTTCCTGTCTTCCCCAGCGGAGGATGTGGGCTTCCTTCAAGGTGATTTTCTGGGTGTCCACCACCGAACCGCCGGCATAGGGCGCAAGGGGGCCGGTCAGGGCAAAGGCGGGCACACGCAGATGGGTGAGTCGCAGACGACCCAGGGTGTAGGTTACCATGCCATGGAGGGGGGAAGAGTCTCTTGCCTGGACCCATCCACGCATGCGGGAACCCTGAAACCGGACATCGGCAAACGCACGGTACGGCACCCCCCCCAGGGAGTCCAGGAACCCCATCTGGAGCTGAAATCCTGGAAAATTAAGGAAAATCCCCATCTTTTCCCAGGAGCGTGTCGCGGCACGCTGAACCTCCCAGAGGGCGCCTGCCGGACGACCGAGACGAAACACCCACCCGGTGTCTTCCGGAAGGCTCCAGAAAAGCATTTCTCCAGGGAAATGATGCCACCGTGCAAAGGTCTGGACAGCACCGGTGGTTTGCTCCCGGGCCACGAGCAGCCGGCTGCCGGCGAAGGGTTCAGCCTGAATGCCCAGCAGATCGCCCTGCGATGGAGGGCGAAGCGGGGAAATCAGAGGTTCGGCAAGCCCCAGAGTTTCCCGGGTGGCGTACCAGAACCGGAGGAAGGGCGGCCCAGCCCATACCAGGCCATGGGGTTTTCCCTGTCCGTAAAACGCCTCGGCTCCCACGTATCTCCTTTGAAGGTGAAGGCGTCCTCCTCCACCGGAACCCGGGGATGCAGGGGTGAGGACCCGAAGGTTGCCCCTGCCCGGTCCCGTATAGACCACAGCGCGGGCGAGGGGATCATACCTGTACGCCCCTTCTCCCTCCGGCGCAGGGACGAAGACCGGTGCACGGTCTCCCCGCCCCGGTCCCACATAAACAAAATGGTCTCCCTCAAGG
>JALUJC010000001.1 GCA_027053375.1 Caldifarciminota bacterium | reverse complement strand
CCGGTGCAGCTCATAGGACTCATACGCCCGGGTCACCTCCCGGACAAAATGTTCATGCCGGTGGAGCATGTACCGATCCAGGGGGCGCAGCTGTTCTACGTTCAGAGCATGTTGATCCCTGCGAAAATCGTACAGGTTGCCCAGAAGAAAGCGCAGGGTGTTGCGGATTTTCCGATAGGCGTCCACGAGGCGGGCCTGGATTTCCGGTCCCATGCGCATGTCCTGGGTATAATCCGCGGAGATGGTCCACAGACGGAGTACATCTGCCCCATACTTTTCCACAATTTCCTGAGGAGAAACCACATTCCCAAGGGATTTGTGCATGGCTTTACCCGTCTCATCCACCGTCCAGCCGTTGGTGATAACCGCACGGTAGGGGGGACGCTTCCGGGAAGCCATGGCCAGCATCAGCGAAGCATTAAACCACCCGCGGTGCTGATCCGGACCCTCCAGATAGAGATCGGAGGGCCACGGAAGATTTCGCCCAGGAAGAACGATCAGGGATGTGGCACCCGAATCAAACCATACGTCAAGGATGTCGTGTTCTTTCCGGAATTCACGCCCCCCACAGGACGCACAGGTCGTCCCCTCAGGCAGCAATTCCTCCACGGTCCGCGCATACCAGGCATCTGCAGATTCCTCACGGAAAATCCGCGCCACATGCCGTACAACCTCGGGCTTGAGAAGCACCTCTCCGCATTTTTTGCAGGAAAAAGCAGGAATGTTCACCCCCCAGATGCGCTGACGGGAAAGCACCCAGTCCGGACGTTCCCGCACCGAGGCGCGGATACGCTCAAGGGATTCCGGAGGATACCAGCGTACCTCCTCAATCGCACGCAAGGCACGGGTTCTCAGGTTTTGATGGTCCACCGAAAGAAACCATTGCCATGTCGCCCGGAAAATCAGGGGGTTTTTGCATCGCCAGCAGTGAGGATAGCTATGGATGATCGTTCCAGCGTGCAGAAGATGGCCTTTTTCCCGAAGGGTTTCAATCACCCGCGGGTTCACCTCGTCCGTGGTCAGGCCCCGGGCAAACGGGGCAGCTTCGTCGGTAAAACGCCCGGAGGGATCCACCGGCGAAAACACTTCCAGTCCATAGGCCCGCCCCACCTCAAAGTCCTCGCGTCCGTGACCGGGCGCAATGTGCACAATGCCGCTTCCTTCATCCAGTCCCACAAACTCCGCCAGAACAGCGGGTGAAGTACGGTCCAGAAAAGGATGCTGAAACACCGCATGCTCCATCTCTCGACCCGGAATGGTTCTGTGCACCACCAGGTCCGACAACTCTACCCCCAGCCGTTCGGCCAGCACAGAAAGGCGTTCCCGGGCAAGAAGATAACGGGTTCCCCGGTATTCCACCAGCGCATATTCGGCATCCGGGTGAAAGGCGAATGCGCGGTTGCTCAAAAGGGTCCAGGGTGTGGTGGTCCATACCACAAGGAAGAAGGGAAGATCGGGCTGCAGCGCTTCCGGGACCTCCCGGGCGGGCGCCAGGAACCAGAGAGAGGGAGATTTTTTATCCCGATACTCAATTTCTGCCATGGCCAGCGCTGTGCGGCAGTGAGGACACCAGTGGACCGGAAGACGTTCCCGGTAGATGTATCCCTGTTCCAGCAGATCTGCAAAGATTTCCAGTTCCTCTCCCTCATAGGCGGGATCCATGGTCAGGTAAGGGTGGGCGTAATCACCCACCACCCCCAGGCGGAGAAATTCTTCCCGCTGTACGTCTACCCAC